>JAADFR010000157.1:0-727 GCA_013152755.1 Alphaproteobacteria bacterium | reverse complement strand
CGGGCCACGGCCCCCGGCATATTGGCCACGCAATAATGCACCACACCATCCACGATAAAGGTCGGGTCCGCATGGGTCGTCGGGTGGGAGTTTTCAAAACAGCCGCCCTGATCAATAGCAATATCCACCAGTACCGCGCCGTCTTTCATGCGCTTGACCATATCCGCAGACACCAGTTTCGGCGCCGCCGCCCCGGCCACCAGAACCGCCCCGATCACCAGATCGGCCTCCAGCACAGCTTCCTCAAGATCATGTGCCGTGGAATAGCGGGTCTTGACCGCACCCCGGAAACGGGCGTCCAGCCGCCGAAGCACGTCGATATTACGGTCAAAAACGCTCACATCCGCGCCAAGACCCACGGCCATTTCCGCCGCATTCATGCCCGACACGCCGCCGCCGATGATCACAACCTTCGCCGGGGCTACGCCCGGCACACCGCCCAGCAGAATACCCATACCGCCCGCGGCTTTTTCCAGCGCATGGGCTCCAGCCTGTATGGACATACGTCCGGCGACTTCGCTCATGGGCGCGAGCAGAGGCAGACCGCCCACCTCATTGGTCACGGTTTCATAGGCAATGGCCGTACAGCCCGATTTCATCAGCGCGTCCGTCTGGGCCGGGTCCGCCGCCAGATGCAGATAGGTATAAAGCAGATGATTTTCGGTCAGCATCTCGCATTCGGGAAGCTGGGGTTCCTTCACCTTAACGATCATTTCAGCCGCGGCAA
>JAADFR010000156.1 GCA_013152755.1 Alphaproteobacteria bacterium | reverse complement strand
CACCATAAGGAACCGCACTCTCTTCCTTTTCTGCCACGGAGAGGTTTATATTTTCTGAAGATTTCAAATATTTTGATGCTTTTATGCGATTCTGGACGATAATTTTGGCCGCAAATAATCCGCCGATCACAGCTGTGATGAGCAAAAAATTCAATATATGGGTTGTCCCGGCCCATAAAGCGACCGCAGGGATAAATTTTACGTCACCGCCGCCCATGACATTGAGGGCGAAAAAACCGGCGCAGATGATAAATAGGACAACTGCGATGGCCAGAGACAGCAGTATATTTTCCAGAGGCAGACCGTAACCATCCAGATAACGTGTCAAAAGATATAGCGGATAGAGCAGCGCCGTGGTCAGGCAAAGACGGTTTGACAGGGTGAGGCGTGTCAGGTCAGTATAGGCCGCCCAAAACATAAGGCCCGCAAATAAAATTAGTAATATTATGGTTAACACAACGATTGTTTCCGCTTAGTTTCCGCTTACTGTGAATTTCTATCTCCCTAGAAAATATAGGGAAAAGATAATTTTTTCGTTAATCATGTTAAATGATCTGGAAAAGACAGGCGAATTTTGCGGTCAGGATAACAACGGCGTTGGCAGGCAATCACATAAGGTCATGCAAGACTAGGGTGAGGGCCGGTTAATTACTTTTCATGGCACTGGTCAGGGTGGCTGAGGTGGTATCCAGACTGCCGGTAAATGTATTGCTCATGCTGGTCAGAGCGCCAATGGTTGCGATAACGATCAGTGCAGCAATAAGGCCATATTCAACAGCAGTAGCGCCGGTTTCTGATGAGATTATATTTTTGATAAATGCCTTGTTCATTGTAATGGCTCCCTCTTTTAAATAAAAATAGAGACTTTGGAAGGCTGGCTCCAAAGTCTCTATTCAATATATTATTATGCCAGTCTGGCGTAACTTAGGCTGCAGGTGTGTTTGCAGTTTTAAGCTTGCCTTCAATCGTTGTGAAGGTTGTATTCAGCTCACCACCCAGTGTGGTCATTGCGCCGATTACAGCAACAGCGATCAAAGCCGCGATCAGACCATATTCAATAGCCGTTGCGCCTTTTTCTGATTTGCGTAGTATTTTAAAGAATTTTTTCATTTCTAAATCTCCTGTGGTTACTCAAGTAAAATTACGTTCAATGCCAAGTTCGTGAGGCTAATATGAATGATAGTTATGAATAAAAGGTTAATTAATAATAGAAATTCTGTTTTAATAACAAATGGTTATCCCAAATAAGTTAAGATTATTTTAATTATATTTTTTGCATTTTTTTAATCAAAATTGCTTAAAATTTTATCTATATGATGGTTGTATATATATAGCCGCACCCGCGTGGGAACGTCACTTTCCAGGGGATGTGGGAAAAGTCAAGGAATTCGGGAGGTTATGAGGCTGGATCGTAGTTGCTGAGGGTGAGAACCAGATGGCTGACATAACCCCGTGTGCTATGGGCTGATATGTCACCACCGATCAGATGGGCCAGGTCTTGTGCGATGGATAATCCGAAACCAGAGGCTATTTGTGGCTCTGTTTTATGGTCGTTTTCCGGATAATTACTTTCGTGATCTGGTCTTGTTTCCAGTTTTTGGAAGATTTCGGCGGCATTTTCTTCCTTTATTTTGGGGCCAAGGACCGGCAATTCGATTCGAACCTGAGCATTACTGTTGATCAGGATAGAGGGGCCGATGCTCTCATGCCCGCCCGCCCGCCGGATAATACTGGTCAGCATTTTGGTCAGGCATAGTTCAACACTTTGCTTGTCATTATACAGGATAACATCAATGTTATTGTCATTATCCAAAAGCTCTACATGTTTTTCCTTTGCCATGACGTCAACATTGGTCAGGCAATTTCTCAGGATAGCTTTCAGGGAAAATGACTCCGGAGAAATCTGCATCAATCCGGCGTCCAGCTTTGCCGAATCGAGAACATCATTGACGGCTTCCTTCAGGTGAACGGCGGCGGTCAGGATATTTTTGATATTGTCATGATATTGTTTGTTAACCGGCCCCCATGCCTCCATATCAATCATTTCTGAAAATCCGATGATCGCATTCAGGGGGGTTCTGAACTCATGAGATATATTTTGCAGTAGTTCGGCGGCCACTTCTTCGTTATAGGCCTTTTGCGCAACAGACTCCGCGGCAACAGCATTCTGGGGTACGGCCATTGGTTCCTGCCGGGGAAGATTCTGGCTGACGGCTTTCAAAGCCTGCGTGGTGGTATATTCTTCCAGCGCCTCTTCCCGGGGCATGTCTTTTACCGGGGCGGTATGGGGTTCAATCATTTCTGACCGGGCGCTGCCGCGAAATCCAGTAAAGCGGCCTGAATGAATGTCGAATATGGCAATTGCGCTAAGGTACCAGCGTTTTTTCTCATCATTCGGACCGGCAATGTAAAAAGCTATATTGCGAAAAGAGGCGCGATGTTCAAACAGGGAGTCGAGCGTTTGGGGACTTTCCTGATCACCCTCTTCCACGGGTATGGCCATGCACAGGGCGATAAAATCCTCGCCAATAAGGCTTGGGGCTGTGCGGCCAAATATATGAAGGGCGTCTTCTGAAATAAAGGTGACATGCCCGGTGCGGTCCACTTCCCAGAACCAGTCGGCGATGGTTCGGGCAAACTCCCGCTGTCTTTTTGTCTCATCCCTAGCCTCGCTGACCTCTTGCCAGACATCCTCGTCCATTTCCAGCGAAGCATCCCCCATCTGGATATTGCTGCTGGGGACTATGGCGTCATTGGCGGCCTTTTCCGGCGGGAAGCCGGGGTCTTTAAACGAAACATCCGGCACATGCATGTGATTATTGTCAGGGGAGCCCGCTGTTGTTTCATCCGTATTAATTTCTACAGCTGCTTCATCCGTAGCGGTATTTTCCTGCACATCCTGTGTCTCAGGCGGCATGGGGTAGCTCTCATGGATTTTCTGGGCCCGCAATACTTCAAGGATATTTGCGGTGGTTTCCTCATCCAGAACCGGTGTTTCTTCTTCGGCCAGCTTGTCCAGCTCATTCAGGCTGTATTTCAGTCTGGAACTTTCCGATTCCCGATGGGCATTCTCCAACTCATGGCGTACCAGAGGGGAAAGACCGAAACGGCGGGAAATATGAATTCTGTGGGCTTCTGTGCCATAGCGGATGATATGGATCAATTTCTCATCGGGCAGAATCGCCTTTTCAAGCAGAGGGCCGGATACTTCGACCACATCCTCACACATGATATTGATCAGGGGCTCTGGCGGCTCACTTAAGGCGCTAAGGGCGGTGGCAATTTCCTGGCGGGTGGTCAGGGCGACCTGATCAAGCAGTTCCTTGATTATTTCGGTCAGCATCCGGACCTGAGCGTCCGATTCCATAGGTCTTTTTTGCAGGAAAAGATCACATATATGTGAAAATAACAACGTCCTGCTATGCTCGGAACCATCCTGCGCAAGGGCAATCAGGTTGCGAATTCTATCGTCGAACTGAGCTCTGTTCTGCACTCTGTACCTTTCCCCAACTCCCTAAAGCGGCTCCCAATAGCGGCTTTTACTTTATAACCCATACCCTGCGAGCAGGACATGTAATCTCCGGCTGGGAGAGTAGCTTTTTTTTCCGCTTAACGCCAGTTAAAAGATGGTATTTTTTGCTGAAGAACGTCATTAAATTTGATGATAAAAAACGTAAAAGTGAATTTTGTTGTGTAAGTCGCTTGATTAATAATATAATATATCACGATAAAGAAATTTTATTTCGAAATATTAGGGGCTGGTGAAATTGGGGTCCGGGTCCGCCATTAGGAAAACAAGTGTCAAGGAACGTATAGTATGCATCGTGTTAAACTGGATGATATTGATCTGCGGATTCTGGAAAATCTTCAGGAAGATGGCCGGATTACCAATGTGGATCTGGCGGAAAAAGTGGGGATTACGGCGCCGCCCTGTCTGCGCCGGGTTCGGGCGTTGGAGGAGGCGGGCTTCATCCGGGGCTATCATGCGGACCTAAATGCGGATGCCATGGGCTTTGGCCTGACCGTATTTGCCATGGTTGGCCTTCATAGTCAGGCGGAAAGCGATTTACAGGCCTTTGAGGAGCTGGTGGCCAGCTGGCCGCTGGTGCGGGAAACATATATGCTGAACGGCGAGATTGATTTTATTCTGAAAATTGTTGCCCGTGACCTGGCCCAGTTTCAGAGTTTTTTAACCACTCACCTGACCCCGGCCCCCAATGTGGACAGCGTAAAAACCTCCCTCAGCATACGCTGCGCCAAAAAACTGCATGGCGTCCCGGTAGGGGCGATTGATGACATAGGTTAATGTAGGTTTTTCAATGGGTGAGATGGAGATGTGTTTAAATAAATTGTAGAGAACGCTATGAGTTCTATAAGTAAATATAATTTATTGGAAATAAATAAAAACCTTAGCTATTTAATCACTGTTATTTTCCTTATATCTTTTTTTGGTATCTTACCTGGTTATGCCCTCTACTATACTATTATCATTGCATATCTTAACATGATATGGAGAGGATATTTGTTATGCACAATGAAGGATTTGGAGCCTAATATGGTAGTGCATAGGGGAATGGTTCTCATAGTGTTATTCTTATGGACGTTAGGGCTAATTATTCTTTCTATTTATCTTTTATAATAAATAGGTTAGCGCGTGAAATGTTTTCGCATAATCACCAACAAAATTCCGCCCAAGATCATCACAGACGCAAGCAACATACGTTGAGGGATAGTTTCATGGGCGAACAGGATGCCACCGGCGGCGGCAATGACGGGGACAAGCATTTGCACCACTACGGCTTTTGAAATGGAAAGGTCTTTCAGCGCCATATACCAGACGGCATAGCCGATGCCGGATGTTACGGCACCGGACAGGACAGCCAGCAGAATACCCTCGTTCGACAGGCGGGCATAGGGAAATGTGACCATGACCAGAATAAGGACCAGCGGTAATGTGCGCAGGAAATTATAGGTTGTATCACTGATCGGATTTTGGGACGTCTGTCCTTTTACGGTATAAAAACCCCAGGCAATCCCGGCCACGGCCATTAACAGGAAACCTGTCAGGGAGGGTGCGGTTAATCCGGGCAATACAAGGTAAATAAACCCTGAAAAGGAAATGATAATCCCGGCCCATTCACTGATATGAAGGCGGGCTCCTCTGGTAAGGCTGATCATTATCATGGTTATTTGTACCGCCCCGAACAGAATGACTGCTCCAATACCGGTATCAAGTGAAACATAGGCGAATGAGAATGTGGTGGCATAGAGGAACAGCATGAAAGACGCGCTCCAGCTCCCCGTTGATCGTTTTTTGCCAGCGGGGCGGGACAGGGCCAAAATCAGGACCAGCATCAGAATGCCCGATACTAGCCGGATGCTGGAAAAACTGGCGGCATCAATGGCCCCCCCTCCCAGCGCCAATCGGCATAAGATAGAATTTCCCGCAAAGGCCACAAGGGCGAAGGTGGTCAGGGACGCTGTCTTGACAACAGAGGGCATTACAGGCCCGTCCGGCGGCTCAGCATCGCCCGGTTAAAGGTTTGAGGGGGATTAAATAAATTCCACATTGGTAATTTCATAGTAGGTTTCGCCCTTGGGGGTTTTCACCTCTATTTCATCACCTACCTTGCGGCCGATCAAGGCCCGGCCAATGGGGGAAATATAGGATATTTTCCCGGCAGTAACATCAACCTCATCCACACCGACGATCTGATATTTGACGATTTTATCATCCTCGTCAGCCATGCTGACCGTTGCGGCAAAGAGTACTTTATCGCCGGAAAGCTCTTTGGGATCGAATACTTCTGCGCGGCTGACTTTGCCCTCGATGTCGCTGATGCGGGATTCGATAAAGCCCTGCTGTTCCTTGGCGGCATGATATTCGGCATTTTCCGACAAATCGCCATGGGCGCGGGCTTCTTCGATCGCCTTGATCACCGCCGGGCGTTGCTCATGCTTTAAGCTTTTTAAGTCTGCTTCCAGCCGCTCATGGCCTTCCGCTGTCATGGGTACTTTTTCAACCATTATCTAACATTTTCTATTTTTAACAATAAAACATCTCACATACTTTACCTGTTGGCCAAGTATGCCATTACGTTGTCTATCTTTAAAAGACATTTCACTCGAACACATAAGATTGAAGGGGTTTAACTTCAAGTGAGCTGGATTTCAAGACTTTTATTGCTTCCATGGCCGAAATCGCCCCGCGCGTGGTGGTGTAATAGGGGATGTTATGGGTCAGGGCCGTCCGCCGGAGCGCATAACTGTCGGTGATGGACTGGGCGCCCTCGGTGGTGTTGAAGATCAACTGGATCTCGTCATTCTTGATCGCGTCCACAATATGGGGCCGCCCTTCCAGCACCTTGTTGATGCCTTTCACGTCCAGCCCGGCGTCCTGCAAATATTTTGCCGTCCCCCGGGTTGAGAGAACCCGGTAACCCATTTCCAAAAGGCTGCGGGCCGGCTCAATCATTTTGGTCTTGTCGTCATTTTTGACGGAAATAAACACAGTTCCGGTGAGCGGCAGATGGGTGCCCGCCGCAATCTGGGATTTCAGGAACGCCTTGGCAAAGGTATCATCAAGGCCGATCACTTCGCCCGTAGAGCGCATTTCAGGGCCCAGCAGAACATCCACGCCGGGGAAACGGTTGAACGGCATCACCGCCTCCTTCACCGCCACATGCTTGGGCCGCCCGGACGGAAATGTGAAGGCGGACATTTTCTCACCGGCCATCAGACGGGCAGCATATTTTGCAATCGGCACGCCAATGGCCTTGGCGACAAAAGGCACCGTTCGGCTGGCGCGCGGATTAACCTCAATCAGATAGACCAGATCATCCTTGACCGCATATTGCACATTCATTAACCCCTTGATATTCAAAGCCAGAGCCAGTCTTTTCGTCTGTTGGCGAATATCGGCCATGACGCTTTCTTTCAGGGAAAAAGGCGGCAGGGAGCAGGCGCTGTCACCGGAATGAATCCCGGCTTCTTCGATATGCTGCATGATGGCCGCCACATGGACGGTTTCGCCGTCACAGAGCGCATCCACATCCACCTCGGTCGCCCCGCCCAGATAGCGGTCGATCAGCACCGGACTGTCCCATGATACGGACACGGCCTCGGTCATATAGCGTTCCAGAGAGGTGGTGTCATAGACAATTTCCATGGCCCGCCCACCCAGAACATAGCTGGGCCGGATCAGGATTGGATAGCCAATTTCCTCGGCAACCTTGACCGCTTCTTGCGTGTTGGTGGCCAGACCATTGTCCGGTTGCAACAGATCAAGCTCATGGACCAGCTGCTGGAATCTCTCCCGGTCTTCGGCCAGGTCAATGGCATCGGGCGAGGTGCCCAATATGGGAATATTGGCATCCTGAAGCGCATGGGATAATTTCAGCGGGGTCTGACCGCCGAACTGAACGATCACCCCGACGACCGTGCCATTCTGTTGCTCGCGCCGGATCAGCTCAATGGTGTCCTCTGCGGTCAGCGGCTCAAAATAAAGCCGGTCCGAGGTGTCATAATCGGTGGAGACTGTTTCCGGGTTGCAATTGACCATGATGGTCTCATAGCCCTGCTCGCTGAGGGCAAAAGCCGCATGGCAACAGCAATAGTCAAATTCGATTCCCTGTCCGATTCGGTTGGGACCGCCGCCCAGAATGACAATTTTTTTACTATCCGTGGGGTTTGATTCGCATTCGGCTTCGCCGCCCGCATCCCGTTCGTAGGTGGAATACATATAGGGGGTTTTGGCTTCAAACTCGGCGGCGCAGGTATCCACCCGCTTAAAGACCGGATGCAAGTCCAGCTTTTCCCGCAGGGCCGCCACATGGGATTCCGCCTTGCCGGTTAATTCACCGAGCCGGGCATCGGAAAAGCCCATGGCCTTTAGACGGCTGAGTTCTATACGGTTTTCCGGCAGACCGTTTGTGCGTACCTCGGCCTCGGCATCTATGATGCTTTTGATCTGGTTGATAAACCACGGGTCATATTTGGCAATATCATGAATTTCCTGTTCCGTAATGCCAAGGCGCAGGGCCTGTGCCATGATCAACAGCCGGTCATCGGTGGGGTTGGCCAGTGCCGCCCGGATGGCGTTCACATCACCCTGTTCGGGGTCATAGCCCGGAATATCAATTTCATTAAGCCCCGTCAGCCCGGTCTCCATGGAGCGCAGGGCCTTTTGCAGGGATTCAGCGAAGCAGCGGCCAATGGACATGGCCTCGCCCACTGACTTCATGGCGGTGGTGAGGGTCGGTTTCGTGCCGGGGAATTTCTCAAAGGTAAAGCGCGGGATTTTGGTGACCACATAATCTATGGTTGGCTCAAAAGACACCGGGGTCGCGCCGGTAATATCATTTTGCAGCTCATCCAGCGTATAGCCCACCGCCAGCTTGGCCGCCACCTTGGCAATGGGAAATCCCGTGGCCTTGGAGGCGAGGGCAGAGGAACGGCTGACCCTTGGGTTCATTTCAATGACAATCAGCTCACCGTCCTCGGGATTGACGGCAAACTGCACGTTGGAGCCGCCGGTCTCAACGCCGATTTCCCGCAAGACCGCGATGGAGGCGTTACGCATGATCTGATATTCTTTATCGGTCAGGGTCAGGGCCGGGGCCACGGTGATACTGTCGCCGGTATGGATGCCCATGGGGTCTATATTCTCGATGGAACAGATGATGATGCAATTGTCCGCCGTGTCGCGCACCACTTCCATCTCATATTCTTTCCAGCCCAATACGGACTGTTCCACCAGCACCTCACCCACGGGGGAGGCATCAATGCCGCTGTGGATGATCTGTTCAAATTCTTCCATGTTATAGGCAATACCGCCGCCGGTGCCGCCCATGGTAAAGCTGGGCCGGATGATGCTGGGCAATTGGACATAGTCCAGCGCGTCCAGGGCTTCGGCCATGTTTTTGACCACCCGGCTACGCGGTGTGCCAAGGCCAAGCTTGTCCATGGCGTCCCGGAACAGCAACCTGTCCTCGGCCTTGTTGATGGCCTCTTCATCGGCCCCGATCAGCTCTACATTGTATTTTTCAAGGACACCGAGCTTTGACAGCTCCAGCGCCGTATTCAATCCGGTCTGCCCGCCCATGGTTGGTAGCAGCGCGTCCGGGCGTTCCTTGGCGATGATCTTTTCCACCATTTCCGCCGTGATCGGTTCCACATAGGTGGCATCGGCCAGATCAGGATCGGTCATGATGGTCGCCGGGTTGCTGTTAACCAGAATAACCCGGTAGCCCTCTTCCTTCAGCGCCTTGCAGGCCTGGGTTCCGGAATAGTCAAACTCACAGGCCTGACCGATGATGATCGGTCCGGCCCCAATGATGAGAATGGAATTTATGTCACTACGTTTTGGCATGTTTCTCGATCATTTCCATAAAGCGGTCAAAGAGATAATGGCTGTCTTGTGGTCCGGGGCTGGCCTCGGGGTGATGCTGGACGGCGAAAACCGGCTTGCCTAAAAGCTCGAACCCGCACAACGTCTGGTCAAAGAGTGAGATATGGCTGATTTTAGCCGTATTCGGCAATGTATCCTTGTCCACCATAAAGCCGTGGTTCATGGATGTGATCTCCACCTTGTCGGTATTATAATCCATCACCGGATGGTTGGCCCCCCGATGTCCCTGATGCATTTTTTTGGTCTTGGCCCCGATGGCCAGCGCCAATATCTGATAGCCAAGACATATACCGAACAGGGGAATATTGCTGTTTAGCAGTTCCTGAATAATTGCAATGGCATATTTGCCCGTCGCCGCCGGGTCGCCCGGCCCGTTGGACAGGAATATACCGTCCGGTTTCAGGGACAGAATATCCTGCGCGCTGGTGGTTGCCGGAACGACGGTGATTTTGGCCCCTGTGGTGGCAAGGCAGCGCAGGATATTGCGCTTGATGCCATAATCCACCGCCACAATATGAACCTTTGGTGCGTCAAGGTTTTGATAGCCGTGATCCAAACTCCAGCGAACCTCATCCCATGTATAGTTCTCCGTGCAGGAGACTTCCCCGGCCAGATCCATATCTTCCAGTCCGGACCATCCGGCAGCCTGTGCGATCAGGGCCGGGATGTCAAACTTGCCGTCCGGCCGATGGCTGATGACGCCGTTTGGCGCACCGTTCAGGCGGATATGACGGGTCAGCCGCCGGGTATCAACGCCGCTGATGCCCACAAGGCCCCTTTTGCAGCACCAGTCATTGAGATGCAGACGGTTGCGGAAATTGGATGGGTTCGTGATGTCTTCCCGAACCACCAGCCCCCGCGCCGCGGTGCCGAGACTTTCCAGATCATCCTCATTGGTGCCTACATTGCCGATATGGGGAAAGGTAAAGGTGATAATCTGTCCGGCATAGGACGGATCGGTCAATATTTCCTGATAGCCGGTGATGGAGGTATTAAAGCAAACCTCGCCCACGATGTCCTGGGCGGCACCGATGCCATAACCCCAGAAAAGGCTGCCGTCACCAAGGACCAAAACAGCGGTTATGTCCTTATGGGGCGGGGTGTGGTTTGTGGGCTTTCGGGTCATATTATTTTTTCACCTGCTGACATCTGAAAACAGACTATAGCAGTCCTTGCGCATGAGGTAAATTGAGCGGAACATAAGTGAAGTATGATGGGAGGTCAAGCGAATCTTTAAGAAAAAAAATCGTTTAATATCAATGAGTTAGCTAATAATTAGCGGTTGCAATCCTGTGGCTTTTGCGGTAGAGTCTCTGCTTCCTAAAAGTACGGGGCATGGTCTAGTTCAGATTGCCTGCCGGCATTTTTAGAAATAAGGATTATAAAACAATATGTTGAGAGATCAGCTTACCGCCGCCATGAAGCAGGCGATGAAGGATAAGAACAAACGGCGTCTGACGACAATCCGACTCATCCTTGCGGCGATCAAGGACCGGGATATTGCCGCCCGCACCGATAAAAACGCCTCTCAGGACGAAGATGCGGTTGTTCTGGAAATTCTGGCCAAGATGATCAAACAGCGCAAGGAAAGTTTTGTGGTCTATGAGGAGGCAGGCCGTCTTGAACTTGCCCAGCAGGAACAGGAAGAAATGGAAATCATTGCCGAGTTCCAGCCGCGCCAGATGTCCGATGATGAAATAGAGGTTGTTGTCAGGGACGCCATTGCTGAAACCGGGGCGTCGGGGCTGAAAGATATTGGCAAGATCATGGGGCTTCTTAAAAGTAAATATGCGGGACAAATGGATTTTTCCAGAGCCAGCGCTCTGGCCCGGTCCGAATTATCCTGACATCACATGTGACATGGTGAGGACAGATGGGCTTCACGCCAGATTTTCTGGATGAGATACGAAACCGGATTCCGGTTAGCGATGTGGTTGGTCGCCGGGTCAAGCTGGTGCGCAAGGGCCGGGAGCATACTGGCCTATGTCCGTTTCATAGCGAAAAAACCCCCTCTTTCACTGTCAATGATGACAAGGCTTTCTATCATTGTTTCGGCTGCGGTGCCCACGGCGATGTGATTAAATTCATCACTGAGACAGAGGGCCTCAGCTTTCCGGAAACCGTTGAACGGCTGGCGGGGCAGGCGGGGCTGGAGATGCCGGAATATTCGCCGGAGGACAAGCAACGCAGCCAACAGCGCAAATCGCTTTATGATGTGATGGCGGCGGCGGCCAGCTATTATGAGACATGTCTGATGGCCCAGACCGGGGCCGAGGGGCTGGATTATCTGACCCGCCGGGGGCTGAGCCGGGCGACCCTCAAGAAATTTCACCTGGGTTTTGCGCCCGAGGGCCGCACCGTGCTGAAAGAAGCGCTGCTGAGCCGGGACGGTATCACCGAGGAGATGATGATAGAGGCCGGGCTGCTTATAAAGCCCGAGGATGACGGCGGCGGGGCCAAGCCCAGCTATGACCGTTTTCGCCATCGGGTCATGTTTCCGATCACCGACCGTCAGGACCGGGTGGTGGCCTTTGGCGGGCGGGCGCTCCGTTCCGATGCCAAGGCCAAATATCTGAACTCACCGGAAACACCGTTGTTTCATAAGGGGCGGTTGCTGTATAATCTGGCCGGGGCCAGAAAGTCCGCCTATGACAAGGGGCGGGTGCTGGTGGCGGAAGGCTATATGGATGTGATCATCATGGCACAGGCTGGCTTTACCAATGCGGTGGCGCCGCTTGGCACCGCCGTGACCGAGGAACAGATCATGGAGCTTTGGCGGCTGGCCCCGGAACCGCTCATGTGTTTTGACGGCGATAAGGCGGGCGTGCGGGCGGCTTACCGGGTGGCAGAAAAGGCTTTGCCATTGCTTAAAGCGGGTCATTCTTTGCGCTTTGTTCATTTGCCGACCGGCGAAGACCCGGACAGCTATATCAGCGGGCAGGGGGCAGAGGCTTTTCGGGGCCTTCTGGATCAGGGACAGCCCTTGGTGGACATCCTGTGGGATATGAAGACGGGCGCTGTTCAGGCCGATACCCCGGAACAGCGTGCCGGGCTGGAAAAATCATTGTCAGAGACCCTGTCTGAAATCCGGGACCGGACCATTCGGGGCTATTATGACAAGGCCTTTCAGGAACGGCTTACCAAGCTTCTTGGCGGGGCTTTTGTGCCGGATCATTCGCTGGAAATGAGGCCGCAAAAAAAGAATCAGGTTACTTATTCGCCAAAAGCCTTTGATAAAAGCAGTCGGACAGGGTCAAATGACAGCCCCACAGGGGTTAAAAACCTGAAAGATACAGGTATTTTCAAGGGACAGATGGCCGCCACGATCAAGCGCGAAAGGCTACTGATTCTAACGGTTTTGAACCATCCGTGGCTGTTGAAAAACCACCATGAGGCCTTCGCGACCACAGATTTCGAATCAGCGGAGCTTGACAAGCTACGGTGCGAGATAATAGATGTATCACTTCGCGAATCGGACCTTGAACACAAGAGCCTCTATGACCATCTGCTAAAAGCAGGCTATGGCAAGGCACTGGAAGTCATATTTAAACAAGGTGAATTGAAAGCCGAATGGTTCGCATGGCCCAAAGCTGCCCCAGAGGATGTGGAGCAGGGATGGTTTCATGTGGTCAATCGGTATCGTCGTGTTTCAGACCTTGAAAAAGATTTGAAAGCGGCGGAAATGGAACTGGCTGAGAATATGACTGATGAGGTATATGCCCGCTTTCTGGCACTGAAAAGCGAGCTTGAAAATGCCAAAGGTAATGAAGCCAATATTGATGGATATGGAACGGCCTCAGGGAGAGAGAAACTTCTCTGAGAGTTGGAACCTGAGTTAACGGGATTTTGAGGGTTTATACATGGCGGAAAAAGCGGCCCAGGCAGGAAAAGCAGAAGGCAAGGCACCGGAGAAACAGGAAGAAACAGTGGACAGCCCGCTGATTGATTCCTCTCAGGCAAGTGTGAAGAAAATGCTCGCCGACGCCAAGGCGCGGGGCTATATCACCTATGATGCTTTGAATGCAGCCCTGCCGCAAGGTGAAATGTCTTCGGAAAAAATCGAAGACATCATGACCATGCTGTCCGAAATGGGCGTTAATGTGGTTGATGAGGCCGATAGCGAAGACGCCGAGGAAGCCCCGGAAAAAGAAACACCCGCCAAAGCCGAAAAAGAAGACAAAGCCGTCAAACCCCCCGCCAAGGTCGCCGCCGACCGCACCGATGACCCGGTTCGTATGTACTTAAGGGAAATGGGCAGTGTGGAGCTTTTATCCCGTGAGGGCGAAATTGCCATTGCCAAGCGTATTGAGGCTGGCCGTGAAACCATGATCGCCGGGCTGTGCGAAAGCCCGCTCACCTTCCGGGCCTTGGTTCAATGGGCCGAAATGCTGGAAGAAGAAGAAATTCTCCTGCGCGACGTGATCGATCTTGACGCCATGTATGGCATTGACCCGTCCGTTGAAACAACCGTCCCGGGAAAAGAAGACGGCACTAAAAAAGAAACTGCCGAAGAAAAATCTGCTGCAGAAAAGTCCGCTGAAGAAAAACCAGCTGAAGAAAAATCAGATGAAGAAAAACCCGCAGGGGATGCCGAAGAAGGTGAAGAAACCTCTTCTGATGATGAGGAAGATGACGACGATGATGATGACGCCGATAGCACGGTGTCTCTGGCGGTTATGGAAGAAGCCCTGACGCCGCAGGTTCTGGAAATTTTCGGCAATATTCGTAAAGTCTACAAGAAATTCGCTAAATTGCAGGATAGCCGTCATGAGGCCAGTCTAAAGAGCGAAACGCTCGGCACGTCACAGGAAAAACGTTATCGCAAGCTCAGTGATGAGTTGATTGTGCTGATGAAAAGCCTGCGTCTGAATAACAACCGGATTGAGGCTCTGCTGGAACATCTCTATGCCCTCAACAAACGGATGATGGCGCTGGAAGGCAAAATGTTCCGCTTGGCGGAGCGTTATAAGATCAAGCGTGATATTTACCTGAAACATTATCAGGGGCGGGAGCTGGAGCCGGGCTGGATTGATGCGGTTGCGGGCAATACAGGCAAGGGCTGGGCCGATTTTGCCGAACGTGAGCGCGAGGTTATCACCAATATGCGTAGTCAGGTGGTTGATATTGCGCAGGAAGTGGGCCTGCCCGTGGGGGAATTCCGGGTAATTGTCACCATGGTTCAAAAGGGCGAGAAAGAAGCCCGTATCGCCAAAAAGGAAATGGTGGAGGCCAACCTGCGGCTGGTGATCTCCATTGCCAAGAAATACACCAACCGGGGTTTGCAGTTCCTTGACCTTATTCAGGAAGGTAATATTGGCCTGATGAAGGCGGTGGATAAATTTGAATATCGCCGGGGTTATAAATTCTCCACCTATGCCACTTGGTGGATCAGGCAGGCCATCACGCGCTCCATTGCCGATCAGGCGCGCACCATTCGTATTCCGGTTCATATGATCGAAACCATCAACAAACTGGTCCGTACAGGCCGTCAGATGATGCATGAGATTGGCCGGGAAGCGACGCCCGAAGAACTGGCCAAGCGGCTGAGTATGCCGTTGGAAAAAGTCCGCAAAGTGATGAAAATTGCCAAGGAGCCGATTTCCCTTGAAACGCCCATTGGCGATGAGGAAGATTCTCATCTGGGAGATTTTATTGAGGATAAAAGTGCCATCCTGCCGGTGGATAGTGCCATTCAGGCCAACCTGCGCGACACCACGACCCGGGTTCTGGCGTCCCTGACCCCGCGCGAGGAACGGGTGCTGCGTATGCGGTTTGGTATTGGCATGAATACGGATCATACTTTGGAAGAAGTGGGTCAGCAGTTTTCCGTGACCCGGGAGCGTATTCGTCAGATTGAGGCCAAGGCCCTGCGCAAATTGAAGCATCCAAGTCGCTCTCGCCAGCTCAGAAGTTTCCTTGATACATAAATAGGGAGATACATTATGTCATTATGGTCAATGATTGTCTGGGTTGTAGCCCTTTCCGTACTTGGGGGCATTGTCATGCAATATCTCAAGGGCAAGGAACGGGGCGTTGATTATGATCTGGATAAGCTGGCTGATGCGCTGGGGTTGAGTGATGGTAAGGCGGGTGAGAAGAAGTTGAAGTCCTGTCTGGACCGTATTGATCAGCTGGAAGAAAGGGTCAAAGTTCTGGAGCGTATTGCCACGGACAAGGGGCGTAATCTGGCCGATGTGATTGACCGTCTTTAGGGGATTGTCTTTGGCGGGAGAAAAAAATGTGATTACGGTCATTCTTTGCTGTAAATTTGAAATATAATCTGTTATTCCCCTATTCATCCTTTTTCAGGGGGTCTGTAGCTCAGTTGGTTAGAGCAAACCGCTCATAACGGTTCGGTCGTAGGTTCGAGTCCTACCAGACCCACCACCTACCCATTAAGTCATTGATATGATTTGTCTTTCTTATTTTATTTTGTCGGGGTGGGATAACGGTTGGCTTGCGGCTGAAAATGAGCTAAAAGTTGCTGAAGTGTCTTATGGTTAAGATCATAAGGCGGTCTATACAGCATATTATAAAGGGGCATCAGGGCAAATGGTCATCGGACAAAGACTTAAATGGTTGGCGGGCTTCCTGTTTCTGTTCCAGGTTTCCAATGGTGTGGTTCAGGCGTCACCTTGGGCCGCCGTGGGTGATATGCAGCTTCGCAATGATGTTGAAATCCTCGCCCGTCACAGGGTAATTTCCGGCCCGGTCAATACGTGGCCCATATCCTGGAAACAAATCACCCGCAACCTGTCCCGCAGTTCCGAGATGGACCTGCCGGCCTATGTACGTCTTGCCGCTATGCGGGTAAAGGCAAAAATACCCGGCGAATTTCGTACATCGGTCAGGGTTCAGGCAACAAATAATCCGGCCATTGTCCGGGGCTTTGCCGCAACCGCCCGTAATGACCTGGA
>JAADFR010000155.1 GCA_013152755.1 Alphaproteobacteria bacterium | reverse complement strand
TCAGGGTCGTCTTGCCGTGGTCAACATGCCCAATTGTACCGATGTTACAATGCGGCTTGTTACGTTCAAATTTCTCTTTAGCCATAGTCTTAAGTCCTTCTCACTTATATTCAAGCGTCTCGCTTTTTCCTCACGAGAAAAGTTAGTTTCAAATTAAATTCAGTTACGCAAATTGTTCTTTTACTTTTTCCACTTCGCTCTGGGGCACTTCGGCATAGTGATCAAACTGCATAGAGTAAGTCGCCCGCCCCTGAGAGAAAGACCGCAATTGATTCACATAGCCAAACATATTGGCCAGCGGCACTTTTGCGGAAATTACGGTGTTTGGTCCCCGGGTTTCAGATCCTGAAATCTGACCCCGACGGGAAGATATGTCACCAATCACATCGCCCATATAATCTTCCGGTGTGACAACTTCCACCTCCATCATGGGTTCTAAAATTTTGATGCCAGCCTGTTTCGCGGCCTCCCGCATGCCGGCACGACCGGCAATCTCAAAGGCCAATACAGAACTATCAACATCATGATAAGCCCCGTCAATCAGGCGAACGCTGAAATCAATGATCGGGAAGCCGATTAACGCGCCGCTGGCGGCAATGTCGTTAATGCCTTTTTCAACGCCGGGAATATATTCTTTGGGAATATTACCGCCCTTGATTTCATCATTAAACGTAATGCCGGTTCCGCGCGCACCAGGCGTCACAACCATTTTGATCCGGGCAAACTGACCTGACCCACCAGATTGTTTCTTATGAGTATAGTCAATTTGAACTTCACGGGCGATAGATTCGCGGTACGCTACTTGCGGTGCGCCAACATTGGCCTCAACATTGAATTCCCGCTTCATGCGATCCACCAGAATATCAAGGTGAAGCTCGCCCATGCCGGAAATCACAGTCTGGCCGCTTTCCTCATCAGACTTGACGCGGAAGCTCGGGTCTTCCTGTGCCAGACGATTAAGGGCAATACCCATCTTTTCCTGGTCAACCTTGGTTTTCGGCTCAACCGCCACGGAAATCACCGGATCGGGGAATTCCATGCGTTCCAGAACGATCGGCTTGTTAATTGCACACAGCGTGTCGCCGGTTGTGGTCTGTTTCAAACCACAGAGGGCCACAATATCACCGGCGCGGGCTTCTTTAATATCTTCGCGGGAATTGGAATGCATTTGTAGCATCCGGCCCACTTTTTCTTTCCGGCCCTTGACGGAGTTGATAACCATGGTCCCGGCTTCCAATACGCCGGAATAAATCCGGGCAAAGGTCAGGGTACCCACAAAGGGGTCGGTCATTACTTTAAAGGCAAGAGCAGAGAAAGGCTCGTCATCGGATGCCGCACGGGTCATCGGCTCGTCACTGTCAACGGCCAGACCTTCCACATCTTTAATGTCCAGCGGTGACGGCATGAAGTCAACAACCGCATCCAGAAGAGTTTGCACGCCTTTATTCTTAAAGGCGGTTCCGGTCAGAACGGGAACAAAATTTCCGGCAATCGTACCCTTGCGGATCAATTTTTTCAGCGTTTCTTCAGAAGGCTCCTCGCCTTCCAGATAGGCTTCCATGGCAACTTCATCAAGCTCAACCACCATGTCGATCATTTCGGTACGGTAAGCTGCCACATCATCGGCAATGTCCGCTGGAATTTCGGCCTCGGTGTAATTGGCGCCCATTTCCTCATCTTCCCAGATGATGGCGACATTTTTCACCAGATCAACATGACCTTTATAATCAGCTTCCGAGCCAATGGGATATTGAATAACCAGCGCATTGGAGCCAAGGCGGTCCTTGATCATATCAACGCAGCGGAAGAAGTTGGCGCCCATACGGTCCATCTTGTTGACAAAACACATGCGCGGCACGTCATATTTATCGGCCTGACGCCAAACAGTTTCAGACTGTGGCTCAACACCGGCAACGGAATCAAACACTGCAACAGCGCCGTCAAGTACGCGCAATGACCGCTCTACCTCAATGGTGAAATCCACGTGACCGGGGGTATCAATGATATTGATCCGATAGTCATTCCAGAAACAGGTGGTCGCCGCAGAGGTAATGGTAATACCCCGCTCTTGCTCCTGCTCCATCCAGTCCATAGTGGCGGCCCCGTCATGGACCTCACCAATTTTATGACTGACGCCGGTATAATAAAGAATACGTTCGGTTGTCGTTGTCTTGCCCGCATCAATATGGGCCATGATGCCGATGTTGCGATAGTCTTTTAATGGAGTAATACGTGCCATCTGTCTTAACCCTATACCCTGCCGCTACCAGCGATAATGGGAGAATGCTTTATTCGCATCCGCCATTTTATGTGTGTCTTCGCGTTTTTTCACAGACGCGCCGCGATTGTTCAGCGCATCAAGAAGCTCACCAGCCAGACGTTCCGTCATGGTGTTTTCGTTACGCTTGCGGGACATGTCAATCAACCAGCGAATAGCCAATGCCTGCGCCCGGTCGGCGCGCACTTCGATTGGCACCTGATAAGTAGCTCCACCAACCCGGCGGGATTTAACCTCAACCGCAGGCTTGATATTGCTCAGGGACTGGTGAAATACTTCGATAGGATCCTGACCTGATTTGCTCTTGACCATTTCAAGCGCACCATAAACGATGCGCTCAGCCGTAGATTTCTTACCATCAACCATCAGGTTGTTGATAAATTTAGTCAGAATGAGATCACCGAATTTGGGATCTGGAAGAACTTTACGTTTCTCAGCAGCGTGACGACGCGACATATCTTATATCCTTATTTGGGACGCTTGGTACCATATTTAGAACGACTTTGACGGCGATCAGATACACCCTGCGTATCCAACACACCCCGAAGTACATGATAACGAACACCGGGCAAATCCTTGACACGACCACCGCGGATCAGCACAACACTATGCTCCTGGAGGTTATGGCCTTCGCCCGGAATGTAACTTGTAACCTCAAACCCGTTGGTCAGGCGCACACGGGCAACCTTACGCAGGGCAGAGTTAGGTTTTTTTGGTGTTGTCGTATAAACACGTGTACATACGCCGCGTTTTTGCGGACATGCTTCCAAAGCGGGCACCTTGTTACGAACCGGCTTGTCTTTCCGTGGCTTACGAACCAACTGGTTAATTGTCGGCATCTTAATTCCTTAACGTCTCATTTTACAATGCGTACAACAAAGCGGACGGCCCGTTTTTCATAAAAAAAACAGCAGAACAGGCCTAACCTGCTCTGGCTATCCGCAAAATTCCTAAATTTTTCGTTCTCTGAGCTTTTAGGCACAGCGTTTAGACTGTTTTGTCTACCACCTGACCTCAAAGAGTGAGCGCATACTATGTAGGGTTATATAAACAGTCAAGCAAAATTTACCATCCCTTGTCAGAAGCTTAAAAGCCGCGCATTTTTTATGAAAAAAGGCCGGAAAATCAGCATAAACTGCTTTTCCGGCCTCATTTTATATCTTAACCGCCCGAATGATCTTTCAAATTCATGTCATTCCGGCGGACTGTTCGCCTGTCAGGCTGATTCTGCGGGCTTCACTGAGTCGTCATTCACAGAAGACAATATATCCGTTTCCGGTTTGCCCTCAGCCATGATTTTATCATCACGCTGTTTGGCAATATTGCGGAATTCCTGCATCTTGGACCCGGTGCCTGCGGGGATCAAACGGCCCACAATCACATTTTCCTTTAGACCGATCAGATGATCGCTCTTACCGGCCACAGCCGCCTCGGTCAGAACGCGGGTTGTTTCCTGGAACGATGCCGCCGAAATGAACGAGCGTGTCTGCAAGGACGCCTTGGTGATCCCAAGCAGGATCGGCTCACCCTTGGCCGGCAGATGACCCGCGTCTTCCAGTTTCCGGTTGGCTTCATCGAATTCCTCGCGGTCGACCTGTTCCCCCAGCAGGAAGGTGCTTTCACCGGATGAGGTGATCTCAACCTTTTGCAGCATCTGACGCACAATCACTTCGATATGCTTGTCATTGATGCCCACACCCTGAAGCCGGTAAACATCCTGAACCTCATCCACCAGATAATTGGCCAGAGCCTCAATACCCA
The DNA here is from genome assembly GCA_013152755.1 of Alphaproteobacteria bacterium. Lineage (GTDB taxonomy): Bacteria > Pseudomonadota > Alphaproteobacteria > Sphingomonadales > Emcibacteraceae > Paremcibacter. The sequence continues at coordinate 12,800 of JAADFR010000155.1, read as the reverse complement.
TGGTTTTCAGAATATCATGAGGGGCGGGATTACCGTCAATCAGATATTCACCGCGCCGGATAAAGTCGCCTTCCTGAACGGAAATATGTTTACCCTTGGCAATCAGATATTCTACCGGATCCTGATCTTCTTCCTTTGGACGGATGCTGATGCGGCGTTTGTTCTTGTAATCCCGGCCAAATTCCACATAACCATCAACCTCGGCAATGACCGCGTGATCTTTGGGGCGGCGGGCTTCAAACAATTCCGCAACCCGCGGCAGACCACCGGTAATATCCTTGGTTTTAGACGCTTCGCGCGGGATACGGGCAACCACATCCCCGGCATGAACCTCATCCCCGTCATTAACCGACAGGATGGCACCAACCGACATGAAGTAACGCGCCTCGGTCCCATTGGCCAGTTCGATGACCTCATCCTTGTCATCACGCAGTGTGATGCGCGGACGCAGGTCAGCGCCCTTGGGCTGAGAACGCCAGTCAATGACGACCCGGCTTGAAATACCCGTGGCTTCATCCACGGTTTCGCTGATAGACACCCCTTCCAGCAGATCAACATAACGGGCGATACCACCGCGCTCCGTAATGATCGGCAGGGTATAGGGATCCCATTCCACCAGCTTGTCGCCGTGAGCAACCGCCGCGCCCTCATCCTTAACCAGATGGGAGCCAAACGGCACTTTATAGGTTACCCGTTCGCGGCCTTCATCATCGACGATGACCACTTCCATGTTGCGGCTCATGACCACAAGACGGCCTTTTGAATCCTCTACCACATTTCGGTTGAGCAGTTTGACCTTGCCATCATGGGAGGCTTCGTGGGTTGACTGCTCTGACACAGACGACGCCGTACCGCCAATATGGAACGTCCGCATGGTGAGCTGCGTTCCCGGCTCCCCAATGGACTGGGCCGCCACAACACCAACGGATTCACCCAGATTAACCGGAATTCCGCGCGCCAGATCACGGCCATAACATTTACAGCAGATCCCGCTACGGGTTTCACAGGTCAGGGCAGAGCGGACCTTGACGATGGCCACACCGGCCTTCTCAACAATTTCCACAGCCTTTTCATCCAGATGATCACCGGCTTTGACAATCACGTCACCGCTCACAGGGTCCGCAATATCCACGGCGGAACAGCGACCAAGAATACGATCACCCAAGGTTACCGTTACATCACCGCCGTCAGCCACTTCTGAAATATCAATGCCTTCCAGCGTGCCGCAATCTTCCTCGACCGTAACGCAATCCTGTGACACATCCACAAGACGGCGGGTCAGATAGCCGGAGTTAGCCGTTTTCAACGCCGTATCCGCAAGGCCCTTACGCGCCCCATGGGTGGAGTTAAAATATTCAAGAACGCTGAGGCCCTCTTTAAAGTTGGAGATAATCGGCTTTTCAATGATCTCGCCAGATGGTTTCGCCATCAGGCCGCGCATTCCGGCCAGCTGTTTCATCTGAGCCGCAGAACCACGGGCGCCAGAATCAGCCATCATATAGATGGAGTTAATATCCAGCGTCCGGCCATTTTCATCAACGCCGGTTTTGGAAATCTCCGCCATCATGGCATCGGCCACCTTGTCAGTACATTGCGACCAGGCATCAACCACCTTATTGTATTTTTCACCCTGTGTGATCAGGCCCTGATTATACTGGGCTTCAAATTCCTTCACGGCGGCGGTGGTTTCGTCAATCATACCTTCCTTGGCATCAGGGATAATCATGTCATCCTTACCAAAGGAAATACCCGCATTACAAGCTTCCTTGAACCCAAGGCGCATAATGCCATCGGCAAACAGAACCGTTTTCTTCTGACCCGCATGACGGTACACCATATCAATGATGTTAGAGATATCTTTCTTGGTCAGGTTACGGTTAATCAGATCAAAGGGAATATTTGGATGTTTCGGCAAATGATTGGCCAGTAACATCCGGCCAGCCGTACTTTCCACCCGTTGAACGATAGGATTGAAATCCGCATCAACCGTATGAAAACGAGCCGTAATTTTTGAATGAAGGGTAATGACCTTGTTAAACAACGCCTGTTCAATTTCCTCCATGTCCCCAAACACCATGCCCTCGCCAGGCTCACCCACTTTATCCAGTGTGATGTAATAAAGCCCCAGAATAATATCCTGTGACGGCACAATAATCGGCTTGCCGTTAGACGGGCTGAGGATGTTATTGGTCGACATCATCAAAACCCGGGCTTCAAGCTGTGCTTCAAGGCTCAGTGGAACATGAACCGCCATTTGGTCACCGTCAAAGTCAGCATTAAACGCCGCACAAACCAACGGATGAAGCTGAATGGCTTTACCTTCGATCAATACCGGTTCAAAGGCCTGAATCCCAAGTCTGTGGAGGGTCGGCGCCCGGTTAAGCAGGATCGGATGTTCACGAATGACCACATCCAATACGTCCCAGACCTCACGGCGTTCTTTTTCCACCAGCTTCTTGGCCTGTTTAATGGTCGTGGCAATACCCAGCTTGTCAAGACGTGCATAAATGAACGGCTTGAACAGTTCCAGCGCCATTTTCTTGGGCAGACCACATTGATGTAGCAACAGGTCAGGCCCAACCACAATCACGGAACGGCCGGAATAGTCAACCCGCTTACCCAGCAGATTCTGACGGAAACGGCCCTGCTTGCCTTTGAGCATATCGGACAGGGATTTCAGCGGACGTTTGTTGCCGCCCGTAATAACCCGGCCACGTCTGCCATTATCAAACAGCGCGTCAACAGCTTCCTGCAACATACGTTTTTCGTTACGGACAATAATATCCGGCGCGCGCAGCTCAATCAGCCTTTTGAGGCGGTTGTTCCGGTTGATCACCCGGCGGTACAGATCGTTCAGGTCAGAGGTGGCAAACCGGCCCCCGTCCAGCGGCACCAACGGGCGCAGCTCCGGCGGAATAACCGGCAGAATATCAAGGATCATCCATTCGGGGCGATTGTCGGAGTCAATAAACCCTTCAATCACTTTCAAGCGTTTGACAATTTTCTTTGGTTTCAGTTCTGACTTGGTTTCAGCCAGCTCTTTACGCAGGTCAGCCCGTTCCTGTTCCAGATCAACATTTTCCAGCAGAACCTTGATGGCCTCGGCCCCGATAGAGGCGGTAAAGCTGTCATCGCCAAATTCTTCCTGCGCGCGGGTATATTCCTCTTCCGACAAAAGCTGATTCATCTTCAGGGAGGTCAGCCCCGGCTCGGTCACAATGAAATATTCAAAATACAGAACCCGTTCCAGATCCTTCAGCGTCATATCCAGCACCAGACCAATACGGCTGGGCAGGGATTTCAGGAACCAGATATGAGCCACGGGAGCGGCAAGGTCGATATGACCCATGCGGTCCCGGCGCACTTTACTGAGCGTGACTTCCACGCCGCATTTTTCACAGGTAATCCCGCGATATTTCATGCGCTTATATTTGCCGCACAGACATTCATAGTCCTTCATGGGGCCAAAAATACGGGCACAGAACAGACCGTCTTTTTCCGGCTTGAAAGTCCGGTAATTGATGGTTTCCGGCTTCTTGATCTCGCCGAAAGACCATGAGCGGATATGCTCCGCACTGGCGATCGTGATCTTGATGGTATCAAATGTCGCCGGTTTTGAAACCGGGTTGAAGAAATTCATAACTTCCTGGCGCATAGCCTATGTCTCCTGTTCAGGTCCGGTCTAGTCGGCGGTATTCAAAAGTTCAACATTCAGGCACAAGGATTTCATTTCCTTGACCAGCACGTTAAAGGATTCCGGTATCCCGGCCTCAAAGCTGTCATCTCCGCGAACGATGGCCTCGTAAACCTTGGTTCGGCCATTCACATCATCGGACTTAACGGTCAGCATTTCCTGCAGGGTATAGGCCGCCCCGTAGGCCTGCAATGCCCAGACCTCCATCTCACCAAATCTCTGGCCGCCAAACTGGGCTTTACCGCCCAGCGGTTGCTGTGTCACCAGCGAGTATGGGCCAATAGAGCGGGCATGAATCTTGTCATCAACCAGATGGTGAAGCTTCAACATGTAGATGTAACCCACCGTCACTTTACGGTCAAATTTCTCACCGGTCCGGCCATCATAGAGATCAACCTGACCAGATGTGTCCACGCCGGCCATTTCCAGCATGTCGCAGATATTGGCTTCGTTGGCCCCGTCAAACACCGGTGTCGCCATGGGAATACCATTGCGCAGGTTACCGGACATTTCAACAAGGTCTTCATCATTCAGCGGCGCAATTTCAGCCTCATACTGATCTTTGGAATAAACCTTTTTAAATTTATCCCGCAGGGCTTCAGCCTTTTCAGCCCGTTCCATCTGGAAATTATCCAGCATTTCAGAAACCTGTACCCCCAGCGAGCGCGAAGCCCAGCCAAGATGGGTTTCCAGAATCTGTCCCACATTCATCCGGGATGGCACCCCAAGCGGGTTCAGCACGATGTCAACCGGCGTCCCATCTTCAAGGAACGGCATGTCTTCTTGCGGCATGATGCGGGAAATAACCCCCTTGTTACCATGACGTCCGGCCATCTTATCACCCGGTTGCAGCTTACGCTTCACAGCGACAAAAACCTTGACCATTTTCAGGACACCCGGAAGAAGCTCATCACCGCGTTGCAGTTTTTCGATCTTTTCCTCAAAACGGGCCCGAAGCCGGTCACGGTCTTCCTGGAATTTCTGATGCAGAACATCAATTTTTTCCATGACTTTTTCATCATCAACGGCAATCTGCCACCAAAGACCCTTGGCCACATCGTCCAGAAGCGCGTCCGTGATCTTGTCACCCTTGGCCACATCATTTGGCCCCTTGGCCACCACATTGCCCAAAAGCAATGGTTTCAGCCGGGTATAGATGCTGCGGTCCAGAATGGCCTGCTCGTCTTCACGGTCCTTGCTGAGCCGTTCGATCTCTTCGCGTTCGATGGCGATGGACCGTTCGTCTTTGTCAATGCCGTAACGGTTAAAGACCCGAACCTCAACCACGGTCCCGGCAACACCCGGTGACAGGCGCATGGAGGTATCGCGTACATCCGCCGCCTTCTCACCAAAGATGGCGCGCAGAAGTTTTTCTTCCGGTGTCATGGGGCTTTCGCCCTTTGGTGTGATCTTACCCACCAGAATATCGCCCGGATGAACCTCGGCACCGATATAAACGATACCGGCTTCATCAAGATTTTTCAGGCCTTCTTCGCCCACATTGGGAATATCACGGGTAATGTCCTCAGGGCCAAGCTTGGTATCCCGGGCCATGACCTGTAATTCTTCAATATGGATAGAGGTAAAGACGTCATCCTTCACGATCCGTTCGGAAATCAGGATACTATCTTCAAAGTTATAGCCATTCCACGGCATGAAGGCCACCAGCACATTCCGGCCAAGGGCCAATTCGCCCATATCCGTGGATGGCCCATCGGCCAGCACATCGCCGCGCCCCACAATATCGCCCACTTTCACCAGCGGACGCTGGTTAATGCAGGTATTCTGGTTGGAACGCTGGAATTTGCGCAGGGTATAGATGTCCACGCCTGATTTACCGTCTTCCACGTCTTCGCTGACCCGGATCACGATACGGCGGGCATCCACCTGATCGATAATTCCGGCCCGGTCGGCGACAATGGACGCGCCGGAATCGCGGGCCACAACCCGTTCCATACCAGTCCCAACAAAAGGCGATTCCGCCTTCAGAAGCGGCACGGCCTGACGTTGCATGTTAGAGCCCATGAGCGCCCGGTTGGCGTCATCATTTTCCAGGAATGGAATAAGAGCTGCCGCCACGGAAACAACCTGTTTCGGGGACACATCCATCAGGGTAATATTTTCCGGCTTGATCAGATGATGCTCGCCCGCCTCCCGGCAGTCGATCAATTCTTCAACGAAAGTCGCATCATCATTCAATTCCGTATTGGCCTGGGCAATGGTGTATTTTTCTTCTTCCATGGCCGACAGATATACCACTTCGTCCAGAACCTTGCTGTTCTCAACTTTACGATAAGGGGCTTCGATAAAGCCGTATTTATTGACCTTGGCAAAGATGGACAGGGAGTTGATCAGACCAATATTCGGCCCTTCCGGTGTTTCAATAGGACAAATCCGGCCATAATGGGTGGTGTGAACGTCACGAACCTCAAAGCCTGCACGCTCGCGGGTCAGACCGCCAGGGCCAAGGGCCGAAAGACGACGTTTATGCGTAATCTCTGACAGGGGATTTGTCTGATCCATAAACTGACTGAGCTGAGAGGAGCCGAAAAATTCACGGACCGCCGCCACTGCCGGTTTGGCATTAACCAGATCATGCGGCATCACCGTATCAATATCAATGCTACTCATACGTTCGCGAATGGCGCGCTCCATACGGAGCAGGCCGATGCGATATTGATTTTCCATGAGCTCGCCCACGGACCGCACACGGCGATTGCCCAGATGGTCAATATCATCAACAACGCCCTTGCCGTCTTTCAGGTTCACAAGGTTTTTCAGGACCGCCAGAATATCTTCTTTACGCAGAACCCGCAAATCATCGGGCGCATCCAGATCAAGACGCATATTCATCTTCACCCGGCCCACGGCGCTCAGGTCATAGCGCTCAGGATCAAAGAACAGACCATGGAACAAGGCCTCGGCTGTTTCCTTTGTCGGTGGCTCACCGGGGCGCATAACCCGGTAAATATCAGACATGGCCATATCCCAGTTTTCCACCTTGTCCCCCATCAGGGTATTGCGGATATGAGGGCCAACCTTCACATGATCAATGTCGAGCGTTTCAACAGATTTATAACCAGCATCGGTCAACTTCTGCAAATGCTCCTCGGAAATTTCTTCCCCAGCTTCGATATAGATTTCACCGGTTTTAGCATTGACCACATCGGCCGCCGCAAAGCGGGTATGTAATTCCTCATCAGGAACCAGCAGATCTTTCAGGCCGTCTTTGACCAGCTTGTTAGCCGTGCGCGGCGTGATTTTCTTACCAGCCACAGCCACAACTTCACCGCTGGCCGCATCCACAAGGTCAAATGTCGGCTTAACACCGCGCCATGATTCATGATCGAAAGGCACGCTCCAGCCACCCTTCTTGCGGGTATATTTCACCCGGCCATAGAAAGTGTCCAGAATTTCCTCTGATAACATGCCCAGGGCATAAAGCAGGGTTGTCACCGGCAGTTTCCGGCGACGGTCGATGCGGACAAAGACGGTGTCTTTGGCATCAAATTCAAAATCAAGCCATGAGCCACGGTAAGGAATAATGCGGGCGGCAAACAGGAATTTACCGGAGACATGGGTCTTGCCCTTGTCATGGTCAAAAAATACGCCCGGTGAGCGATGCATCTGAGACACGATCACCCGTTCGGTGCCGTTAACCACAAAGGTTCCCCGATCCGTCATCAACGGCAGGTCGCCCATATAGACGTCCTGTTCCTTGATGTCCAGAACGGACCGCGCCTCTGTTTCCTCGTCAATCTCGAACACGATCAGACGCAGGGTCACCCGTAGCGGTGCCGCGTAGGTCATATCCCGTTGCTGACATTCCTCGGTATCATACTTTGGCGGTTCCAGCTCAAAGGAGACAAATTCCAGCGATGCCGTCCCGGCAAAGTCCGAAATTGGAAATACAGATTTAAATACACCCTGCAAGCCATCGCTCACGCGTTCACTTGTTGGAACATCTGTTTGTAAAAACTGGTCATATGAGCTTTTCTGAACCTTGATCAGGTTCGGCATTTCTGCCACTTCTTTAATTCGACCGAAATTCTTACGAACTTTTTTACGACTGGAATAGGAAGTCGCCATGCTTTATCCTCGCCACTTTGCCTTGATCTGACCCTGCTGAACCCCATGAAATACTTGATATTTCACCGTGGAACAACCTCATATTTGACGTCCAAAAAGACGCCTGTTCTCAATACGCCAGAAACCGCTTCAGAAAAAAATCTGAAAACGGTCCTTCAAATACTCATCAACAATTCAATTTCAGAACAACGAACTGTCTTCACGCTATCTCTGCACCTATCAACAACATAATTACTTTTTCCCGGAATGGGAAAGATGGCACGCACCTGAAATTCAGGCCCGCACCATCCGTATTTCCGTGAACCTATTTAAGTTCAACCGTAGCACCAGCTGCTTCAAGCTTCGCTTTAATTTCTTCAGCTTCAGTCTTGGAAGCGGCTTCTTTAACCACTTTAGGCGCGCCTTCAACCAGTTCCTTGGCTTCTTTCAGGCCAAGGGCGGTGATGGCCCGTACTTCTTTGATGACATTGATTTTCTTCTCGCCGAAAGAGACCAGAACAACATCAAACTCATTTTTTACTTCAGCAGCTTCTGCCGGTGCCGCAGCCGCAGCAGCAGCCACAGGAGCCGCAGCAGAAACGCCCCATTTTTCTTCAAGAATTTTAGAAAGTTCTGCGGCTTCCATTACGGTCAAGCCGGAGAGTTCGTCAGCAATCTTTTCAAGATCAGCCATTGTATTATTTCCTTACAGTCAAAAATTAATATCTTACCAGAAACCTAAGCGGCATCGCCCTGCGATCCGTAGGCACCAAATACCCGAGCCAATTGTCCGGCAGGCGCTTGCGTAATACGTGCAAGTTTTCCTGCTGGTGCCTGAAGCAATCCAACCAGCTTGCCGCGCAGCTCATCAAGGGATGGCAATTCAGCCAGCGCCTTGACAGCATTAAGGTCAAGCATAGTGGTGCCCATGACACCGCCAAGAACTTCGATTTTATCGTTTTTCTTGGCAAACTTGACAAGAACCCTAGCCGCCGCAACGGGATCATCGGAATAACCGAGGACCGCCGGGCCTTTAAGATAATCGCCAATAGACTCTAATTCAGTACCTTCGAGAGCAAGACGAGCGAGCCGGTTTTTGGCCACTTTGAGGCTGGCCCCTGCTTCACGCATTTGCGTGCGCAAAGATGTCATCTCACTCACATCCAACCCGGCGTTGCGAACCACAACGATAGAGGCGGCGTTCGTGAAAACATCTTTCAAGAAGGTAACCATTTCCCTTTTTTGGGCCCGATCCATTCTCGTCTCCGATATTATATGGCAAATGCGGATAGTCCGCCCCTGCCAGTTGAGTAAAAGCATCGCCGCACCATGCGGTAATGCCGTGAATGCCTGCCGCCTGATCATAAGGATCAAACCGGAAACCACAAAGTCCGGAAAACCGGATTTTGCAACCCCATCTATGCAGGCCGATGTAACATCAACTTAGATCCGGCATAAGGCCGAACACCTGCAGTTTTGGACAGGCGGATTTTCAAATAGTCCTGAAAACCCTGTTCCCGTCAGGCAAACCCAACGGAATTCTTTAATCTCTGCCGCCTAGTCGGTAACAGAGGAAATTGCTATCCGCAGACCCGGACCCATGGTCGAGCTTACGGAAATATTCTTTACGTAGGTGCCTTTGGTGGATGATGGTTTTGCTTTCAAAACCGCCCCGATCAATGTCCGGGCATTTTCAAGAAGCGCCGCTTCATCAAAGCTGACCTTGCCTACACCTGCGTGGATGATACCGGCTTTCTCAACCCGATATTCCACCTGACCGCCCTTAACGGCCTCTACCGCCGCCGCAACATTTGGCGTTACCGTTCCCAGTTTCGGGTTTGGCATCAGACCACGTGGGCCCAAAACCTTACCAAGACGACCAACGATGGCCATCATGTCCGGTGTCGCGATACAACGGTCAAAATTCATTTCACCCTTCTGGATGGCTTCCATCAGGTCTTCGGCACCAACCAGCTCAGCACCGGCCTTTCTGGCTTCCTCAGCCTTGTCGCCGCGCGCAAATACCGCAACCCGTACCGTTTTACCCGTACCATTGGGCAGGGTGACCACGCCGCGTACCATCTGATCCGCATGACGAGGATCAACGCCCAGGTTCATGCAGACTTCCACAGTCTCATCAAATTTCGCTCTGGCGCGGGATTTAACCTCTTTCAGAGCATCTTCCAGTGAATATTCGGCGTTTAAATCAAGGCCGTCACGGACTTCTTTATAGCGTTTTGACATACGTGCCATCGTCTTATCCTTCCACCTCAATACCCATGGAACGCGCGGTTCCTTTGATGATGTTTATGGCGCCATCAATATCAACAGCATTCAGATCAGCCATTTTCAACTCGGCAATTTCCTGAACCTTGGCCACCGGAATGGTTGCTACAGGTTCCCGGCCCGGCAAGCTGGACGCGCTCTTCAGGTTAGCCGCTTTTTTAAGCAGATAAGATGCCGGTGGTGTCTTGGTGACAAAAGTAAAACTCTTATCCGCATAAACCGTAATCTTGGTGGGGATAGGGGAATTCCGTTCCAATTCCTGGGTCTTGGCGTTAAACGCCTTGCAGAATTCCATAATATTCACACCGCGCTGGCCCAAAGCCGGACCAATAGGCGGTGATGGATTTGCCGCACCCGCAGGCACGTGCAAATTAATGTAACCGTCAATTTTCTTCGCCATTACAAACCCTTTTCTTATCGTCATGCGGGGTTATTCCCGCTGTTAGGGGTGTGGTACGGCTATGGCAGGCCTCCCACACTTAATACAGGCATAACGCCCATATGAAAAAAAGGTCGCCAGACAATAAAAGAATCACCCGACCACCGTAAGGGCGGCTTATAACAGCCATCCCAATGAAATACCAGAAAAAATTCTAGTTCTTTTCAACCTGTGTATATTCAAGCTCAACCGGGGTTGCTCGGCCAAAGATGGAAACGGAAACTTTAAGCCGTTCACGCTCCTCATCAACCCCGTCAACGATACCAACAAATGATTCAAACGGCCCGTCAATAACCTTAACTTCTTCACCCACTTCATAGATAATCGCCGCCTTGGGCCGCTCAATTCCCTCTTGCACCTGATGGAGGATTCTATCCACCTCTTTCTGGGTGATGGGGAAAGGCTTGCCGCTTTGTCCCAGAAAACCTGAAACTTTCGGCGTATTCTTGATCAGGTGATAAGTCACATCATTCATGATCATCTTGGTCAGTACATATCCGGGAAAGAATTTACGTTCGGACGTGACTTTCTTGCCCTTGCGCACTTCCGTGATTTCCTCGATAGGAACCAGAATTTCTTCCACAAAGCTGTCAAGGCCCTGAAGCACGGCCTGATCCTTAATACTTTGGGCAACTTTCTTTTCAAAGCCGGAATGGGCCTGAACAATATACCAGCGCGCAGAGGAAGCCATGATCAATTATCCTAATATCAGTTTAATAAGGTAAGACAGGAGCTGATCCACGCCCAGAAAGAAAACCGCCATCACCGCCGCCATGATGAAAACCATTATGGTCGTAACCATGGTTTCCTTACGCGTCGGCCAAACGACCTTCGATGTTTCCTGCCGGACCTGCCGGACAAATTCTGCTGGGCTTGTTTTAGCCATTTTCCATAATCCGTTTTAATGCTCAAATATGCGCGACATGGCAGGAGTGGAGAGACTCGAACTCACGACACCCGGTTTTGGAGACCGGTGCTCTACCAACTGAGCTACACTCCTTCACGTCACAGCGCACATTTTATATAAAGATGCGCGCCGTCATATTCAATGGTTTATTTCAAACAGACAGGGCGGACAAAATATCCACCCTGTCTGAAAATTCAGTTATCTATGCTTATTCAATGATACTAGCGACGACGCCGGCACCAACGGTGCGGCCGCCTTCGCGGATGGCAAAGCGCAGGCCTTCGTCCATGGCAATCGGGCAGATAAGCTCAACATTAACCGTAACATTGTCACCCGGCATAACCATCTCAACACCATCGTCAAGGGGTCACAATTCCCGTCACATCCGTCGTCCGGAAGTAAAACTGTGGACGATAGTTGGTGAAAAACGGTGTATGACGACCGCCTTCATCCTTGGACAATATGTAAGCTTCAGCCTTGAACTTGGCATGCGGCGTGATCGTACCAACATGAGCCAGAACCTGACCGCGCTCAACCTCGTCACGGGCAACGCCGCGGATCAATGCGCCAATGTTATCACCGGCCTCACCCGTATCCAGAAGCTTGCGGAACATTTCAACCCCGGTCACAACCGTCTTCGTTGTGTCCTTGATGCCAACGATTTCAACTTCGTCACCAACCTTGACAATCCCGCGCTCAATCCGGCCCGTCACAACCGTACCACGGCCAGAGATGGAAAACACATCTTCAATCGGCATCAGGAACGCACCGTCAATCAGGCGCTCAGGCTGGGGAATATATTCATCAACCGCATCCATAAGCTTCAGGATGCTTTGCTTGCCGATTTCATCATCGCGGCCTTCAAGGGCTGCAAGGGCAGAACCGGCAATGATTGGAATGTCGTCACCCGGAAATTCATACTCGCTCAAAAGCTCACGGATTTCCATTTCAACCAGCTCAAGCAGCTCTTCATCATCAACCTGATCAACCTTGTTCAGGTAAACAACCAAGGCCGGTACGCCAACCTGACGGGCAAGCAGGATATGCTCACGAGTCTGGGGCATGGGGCCATCGGCCGCATTCACAACCAGGATCGCGCCGTCCATCTGGGCCGCGCCGGTGATCATATTCTTCACATAATCCGCATGGCCCGGGCAATCAACATGGGCATAATGCCGCTTCTCTGTTTCATACTCAACATGGGACGTGGAGATCGTGATACCGCGCTCACGCTCTTCCGGTGCCTTGTCGATATTTGCAAAATCAATAAATTCAGCCCCGCCCGTTTCCGCAAGCACTTTTGTGATCGCTGCCGTCAGGGTCGTCTTGCCGTGGTCAACATGCCCAATTGTACCGATGTTACAATGCGGCTTGTTACGTTCAAATTTCTCTTTAGCCATAGTCTT
>JAADFR010000154.1 GCA_013152755.1 Alphaproteobacteria bacterium | reverse complement strand
TTTTTCAGGTGGTTCTATCACAGCGATTCACGACCCCCTTTTCCCTGCCGCCCTTCTCCCTGTACCGGGCGTTACGGCGGACCAATCCGTCGCCTTTTCTCTATTTCCTGAAATTTGGTGATTTTTCCGTGGTTGGCTCCAGTCCGGAAATATTGGTGCGCCTGCGGAACGGGGAGATCACCGTCCGGCCCATCGCCGGCACCCGTCCGCGCGGGGCTACCGCCACAGAGGATCAGGCCTTGGCCGAAGACCTGCTCGCCGACCCAAAGGAACTGGCAGAGCATTTGATGTTGCTTGACCTTGGCCGCAACGATGTGGGCAAGGTGGCAAAGGTTGGCACCGTCACCCCGACCCAGAAAATGTCCATCGAATATTATTCTCATGTGATGCATATTGTCTCGGAAGTACGCGGCGAGATTAATCCGGACTATGACGTCCTGGAGGCCTTTGCCGCCGGTTTTCCCGCCGGAACTGTCAGCGGCGCCCCCAAAATCCGGGCCATGGAGATTATTGACGAGCTGGAAGCGGACAAGCGCGGTATCTATGCCGGGGCCGTGGGTTATTTTTCCGCAGACGGCAGTATGGACACCTGTATTGTCCTCAGAACCGCAATCTTAAAAGACGGTCAGATGCATGTACAGGCCGGGGCCGGCATTGTGGCCGACAGCGATCCCCAGTCAGAATATGATGAATGTCAGGCCAAGGCCCGCGCCCTGTTCCGCGCCGCCGAGGAAGCCATCAGTTTTGCCGGACAGCCCAAGATTCAGTGACCGGCAGTTGAGCTGTTTTTGGCCAGCCGTATCCCCTCATATTTACGCTTGATCAGATGTGACAGCGGCACCACGGTGATCCCCCGCGCCTTCAAAGTTGGTAACCACAGGGTCAAGGCCTGTATGGTTTCCGCATAAGGATGGCCAATGGCAATGGCACTGCCCTTACGGCGCGCCATGTCTTCCAGCTTGGTCAGTTGAGCAAAGATATAATCCACATCCTGCTCATTATCCAAAAAGAAATCCCGTGTCATATTGGGGATATTCCGGTCCGTTGACATTTCAGCCAGCAATGATTTGCGGGAGGTGCGGGAATCAAGCACCAACAGCCCCCGTCGCTCTACTTCATCCAACACCAGATCAAGACTTTTGCGGTCCTCGGTAAAGGCACTGCCCATATGATTGTTCAGGCCCACATAACCGTCAAAACGGGACAGGTTATATGTTAAGTCTGCCCTCATTTTCTCATGGCTTGCATGGGTGAGAAGCGCATGGGGGCCGGGGTCGAAATCCCCTTTGGGTTCCATAGGCAGATGAACCATCAATTCATGGCCCCTATCATGGGCCAAACGTGTTATCTCCGGCAAATCAGGCGCATAAGGCAGAAAAGACAGGGTCAGCGGGGCGGGCAAATTGATAATGTCCAGCGACCGACCCCTGACCACGGCAAGGTCATCAATCACAATGGCAATCTGTGGCCTGTCATCGCGAATAGCAGACATCTTTACCGCATTGGCTCGCCAGGCTTTTTCCCTTATCTGAATAGGAATTTCCGGCGGGACATAGGATTGTCGGCTTTCAGAAACGATCATTTCCACACTGTCATGGTCTTCTTCAAAAGCGAGAGTTTTTTTGGCGTTATTGTCATAAAATATCCAGATTGCCCCGAAAGCCATGCCGATCAGAAACAGATAAACAAGAGACAGAGCCTCTTTCCTGTACCGCCATATAAATACGATGTCTTTTCGCTTCATGTTAAAAAATCGGCCTTGTGGATATTGTTATCTGCGAGCGTATAGTGTATCCAAAAACACATAACAATATTATTAGAGAATCCCAAGCCAATATGACAGACCTTTTTGACGGCACCGCCACAACAACAGATTATTCCGCCAAGGATATTGAGGTTCTGGAGGGACTGGAACCGGTCCGCCTGCGCCCCGGCATGTATGTGGGCGGCACCGACGAACGCGCCCTGCATCACCTCGTGTCTGAGGTTCTGGACAATTCCATGGATGAGGCCGTGGCCGGCCATGCCAGCCGCATTGAAATTCAGATGCACGCCGATGGCTCGATCAGCGTTTCCGATAACGGGCGCGGGATTCCTGTGGACCCGCATCCCAAATTCAAGGATAAATCAGCCCTTGAGATTATCTTCACCACCCTCCATTCCGGCGGTAAATTCAACAGCAAGGCTTACGAGACCTCCGGCGGCCTGCACGGGGTGGGAATTTCCGTAGTCAACGCCCTGTCCGAATGGCTCATTGTCGAGGTGGCCCGGGATAAGCAGGTCTGGCGACAGAGTTTCTCACGCGGAAAACCAACGTCAAAGCTGGAAAATATCGGTCCGACCAACAATCGGCGCGGCACAAAAGTCACTTTCTTCCCCGACCATGAGATTTTCGGCACCACCGCCCGCTTCAAACCTTCAAGGCTGTTTCAACTGGCAAAATCCAAGGCCTATCTGTTCCGGGGGGTGGAGATTCGCTGGACCTGTGCGCCGGAACTGATCAAAGACGGGGACGGGGTTGCTGAAAAGGACGTCTTTCACTTCCCCGGCGGCCTCAATGATTATCTGACCACCGCCATGGAAAAAAGAAGCCGGGTGACCGAAGAAAATTTCCACGGCATTTCCGACCTTGCCGACAATCAGGGCCGGGTGGAATGGGCGGTCAGCTGGCCGGAATATGGCGACGGCAATATCCGCTCCTACTGTAACACCGTACCGACCCCCATCGGCGGCACCCATGAAAGCGGCATCCGCGCCGCCCTGCTCAAAGGCATCAAGGCCTACGGCGAATTAATCGGCAATAAGAAAGCCGCTGGCATCACCGGCGAAGATATTTACGTCAATAGCTGCTCCCTTATTTCTCTCTTTATCAAAAACCCGCAGTTTCAGGGCCAGACCAAGGACAAGCTCACCAACCCCGAAGCCGCCAAATGGGTGGAAAATGCCATCCGCGACCATTTTGATCACTGGTTAAGCGGCGCACCCGCCATGGCCAATGACCTGCTGGCCTGGGCGTTGGAGCGGGCCGAGGAACGCCTGCGCCGCCGGGAAGAAAAGGACGTCAAACGCAAGACTGCCACCAACAAACGTAAGTTACGCCTGCCCGGCAAGCTGTCCGATTGCTCGCAGGACGCGCCGGAAGGCACCGAAATTTACATCGTGGAAGGCGACAGCGCGGGCGGGTCCGCCAAGCAGGCCCGGGACCGTAAAACTCAGGCTATCCTGCCCATACGCGGTAAAATCCTCAATGTGGCCAGCGCCACCCGCGACAAGATTCGCGGCAATCAGGAAATTGCCGACATTACGCTGGCGCTTGGGTGCGGCGCAGGTGATAAATATGACGAGACTGCCCTGCGTTATGAGAAAATCATCATCATGACCGATGCGGATGTGGACGGCGCCCATATTGCGACCCTGCTGATTACCCTCTTTTATCAGGAAATGCCGGAGCTGATCAAAAACGGTCACCTTTTTCTGGCCCAGCCACCGCTCTACCGCATCGCGCAGGGCGGTACGGTATTTTATGCCCGTGATGACCAGCATAAGGATGAGCTTATGGCCACCGAATTCAAAGGCCGGGGCAAGATTGAGATCAGCCGCTTTAAAGGCCTCGGCGAAATGCCCGCCGCCCAGCTTAAAGAAACCACCATGAAGAAAGACAAACGCACCCTGCTCCGCGTCATAATCCCCGAAGGCGCCCGCCTCGAAACCGCAGAGCGCGTAGACCAGCTGATGGGCAAAAAACCGGAACTAAGATTCCAGTTCATTCAGGAAAATGCCAATAAGGTGGCGGAGTTGGATATATAGCTCCTCCATTATTTCACCAATAAAGCCTGTGCGTTATATTGCATATTTTTGATATAATCATCCTGTGACCAGCCGCAGTCTTGGGTGAGTTGCTCCCAGTTGCGGACTGAGAGGAGCATCCACAGGGTGTCGGTGGCGCGCTCTATGGTGAAATCCGGTGATAGAGTGCCGTCTTGGGACAAGGCAGTTACGGCGGCCTCACATTCTGCGCGGACGGCGCGCATTCGGTCATCCCACGCCTCTGCCGCCGCAGGGTCGCTTTCACGGGCGGCAAGCAGAGCCTTCGCCACACCGTAAATCTCCGGGATATAATTGCCCCAGGCGTCTATAAAAGCCTCCAATCGCTCCCGCCCGGTTTTTACCGCGCGGCAGGTTTCAAGGCGTGCCGTCGCCCCCTTTTCATCATCTATGTAAAGAACCGTGGCAAATAACAGCTCCGCCCGGCTCTTGAAATGTAGATAGAGAGCCTGACGGGATACACCGGCGCGGCGGGCGATATCCGACATACGCGCATCACATCCCTGTTCCGTTACCAACAGGTCCCATGACGCCCTGAGTATGCGCTCGCGTGTGTTAATATTTTTGCTTGACATAGTGTAAACTACTCCGTAAACCCATTCTTGTCAATTGACACTGTGTCAAGTAATGAAAACAGGGAAAAAAACATGAAAACTATTATCTTTGGGGCAACCGGATCGGTTGGAAACCATATCGTTCGTCAGGCATTGGCGCAGGGGCATGAGGTAACGGCCTTTGCCCGCAACCCGGATGCCCTGAATATGGATCATACTAATCTGTCACTGATTGCCGGGGACGTATATGACCGACCGGCGGTATCAAAGGCTGTGAAGGGCCATAATGCGGTTTTGATCACGCTCGGTTCTAAAAAACTGACCGGAAACCTGCGTTCTGAAGGCACGGAAAATATCATCTCCGCCATGCAGGAACATTGGGTTAACCGTCTGATTTGTCAAACCACCCTTGGTGTGGGCAGCAGTCGCGGTAATCTGAATTTTTTCTGGAAATACCTGATGTTCGGGATGGTGTTACGGGCTGTTTACAAGGATCATATCATTCAGGAAAATATGGTGCGTAACAGCGGTCTTGACTGGACCATTGTCCGCCCGGCGGCCTTTACTGATGGCCCCGAAACCGGCATATTCAAACATGGGTTCAGCGCGCAGGAAAAACATCTCACCCTGAAAATAGCCCGGGCAGACGTGGCACATTTCATGCTGCAACAGCTTACCAGCAAACGGTATTTACTATGGACGCCGGGTTTATCTTATTAGGGTTTTAGAACACTTAAAATTCGGAAGTATAAATGGTCTGATTCTACTGTTTTTGCTGCTGCCCTGTATCTATCAGAAAACATCATTAAATGTTATAATGAAAAACTGCTTGACCTTGGAGTATGGTCAAGGGTGCATAATGTTTTTTGTTAATAGAGGTGATTCTAATGAATATTTTTACGATTGGGCAATTGGCAAAAGAATGCGGGATAAGAACGGATACGATCCGTTATTATGAACAACTGGATATTATCAGGCCAGAAGATCGCTCTAACGCCGGGTATCGGCTTTACGGTACTGAAAGCATTCGCACCATAAAATTTATCCGCCGGGCCAAGGACCTTGGATTCACACTGGCAGAGATAAAGGTATTATTGAATCTTAAGGCCTCACAAACGGCCACATGCCGTGACATGCTGGAACGCACAGAGGCCAAAATTGCCGAAGCAAAAGAAAATATGCGTCACTTGGATCACATGCATGATGCGCTGGAAAAACTGTCAGAGGCCTGTCCGGGCGGCGATATGCCCTTAAGTGAATGCCCGATCCTCGACCATTTGTACCCTGAAACCTAGAATAAAGGCACCTATGTAATGAAATACAAGAAAAAAGCAAAGAGCGATTTTACCCATATTGACCCCGTATGCGGCATGGAGGTCAGTTACAATACGGCGCCGGCGATGATTACCCATGAGAATAAAACATATTATTTTTGTGCCGACGCCTGCCGTCAGACATTTGAAGTAAATCCAGAATTATATATTCATAAATTTAATAAAACGCAGTGATGGAAATGGTGAATTTTAACCCTGAAGATTAAGGAGGTAAGATTATGCAACATAATATGCAACATAATAAACCAGAAAAAAACTATCCCACTACAGCGAATACAAACAAACGTATGCCCGCTGTTCTATTGCCTTTAAATTTCATTCAACGGGGCCGACTTGACCTGACGTTGCCAGATGGCAGAACGGCCATATACAATGGCAAGGCCTCTGGAACACAGGCGGATATGCAGGTTCATGACTGGAAAGTATTTAACCATATGCTCAGCCGCGGCGACATAGGTTTAGGCGAGGATTATATTAATGGCCTGTGGGACACACCTGATCTGAAAAATTTTATGCGGGTTGCCGTCGAAAATATTCAGGCTTTCGAGAATTTTTCCCGCAGCAATATATTCTATCGTCTCGCCTATGCCCTGAAAAATAAATTTTCCCCTAACACACGCTGGAAAAGCCGGGAAAACGTCCATGTTCATTATGATCTGGGCAATGATTTTTATCGGCTCTGGCTGGATAAAGGCATGACATATTCCAGCGCGCTGTTTGACGGCGATGCCTCAAAATCACTGCAGGACGCACAACAGGCCAAATATCAGCGCATTTTGGACAAATTTAGCCCCTCCTCTGCTTCTTCTCCTGATCATATTCTTGAAATTGGTTGCGGTTGGGGAGGATTTATGGAAGCCGCCGCCAAAAATAATTTCAAAATCACGGGGGTGACACTTTCTGATGAACAGGCCTCATTAGCCCGGCAACGACTTGATATGGCCGGACTAAGTAAAACAGCAGAAGTACGCCTGCAGGATTACCGCGAGCTTGACGGTCAATATGACCATATTGTCTCTATCGGCATGTTCGAGCATGTGGGCGAAGCCTTTTGGCCGGAATATATGACAACGGTTCATAAATACCTGAAACCGGGCGGTACAGCGATGATCCAGAGCATCATCATCCGCGATGACCTGTTTGAGAATTACCGCAAAACCAGCGATTTTATCCGGGAATATATTTTCCCGGGTGGAATGCTGCCCTCCCGTGAACGTTTCGAACAGGAAGCGGTCAAAGCTGACCTCTCGGTGAAAGATGTTTTTCACTTCGGACAGGATTATGCCATCACGCTGGAAAAATGGCTGGATAATTTTGATGCCAGGATAGAAGACATAAAAGCCATGGGGTTTGGTGACGAATTTATCCGCAAATGGCGTTTTTATCTGACATGCTGTGCCGCCATGTTCAGAAGCGGTAGAATTGATGTCATTCAAGTAGAACTTACAAAAGGAGAAATATCATGACAGACGAAAATCATCATCAACAGGATGGCTGTTGCGGCGGTCATCATGATCATCAAGAACCAAAGAAGGAAAGCGGAAATTGCTGTCAGAGCAAAGACACTGAAAAAACCGCACCCGAAAAAACGGAACATTCTCACAGCTGTTGCGGCGGAAAATAGAACAGCTTTATAAAATCAGAACCCAAATTTTGATTTATGACGCCGTCATCGTTGGTGCCGGTCCGGCAGGGTCATCCGCAGCTTATGACCTTGCAAAGACCGGTGCCAACATCCTGATAATTGACTAAGAAAATTTTACAGTAGACGCCAGGGCTGTCTTATTAAGCCATGCTTATTAACCGAAACTGGCGGCTTTTTGATAGGCAGCGCGCGCCTGCATGCGCCCCAGATAGGCCAGCGTTTTCGCCCTGCCCTCCAGCAGGCCTATGCTGGCCGCCACTTCGAGCATGATGGTCATCATAATGTCCGCCGCCGTGAAATTCTTACCTGCGAAATAGTCTTGGCGGGACAAGATGTCTTCAATATAGGCAAAATCAACAGCAATTTCCTTGGCGATATAACCATCAAGCGGTTGATCGCCCGCACGCTGTTCCATATTCATGATCATGCGCGCAATCACTGGCAGAGCAAGGGAGCCTTCGGCGAAATGGAGCCATTCCAGATAACGGTAATAATCCGGACTGTCTTTATCTGGGCGCAACGCATTCTGTCCGGCCTGATCCAGAATATATTCCATGATCACCCCGGATTCGCACAGGGTAGTATCGCCATCAACTATGATCGGTGATTTTCCCAAAGGGTGGATCGCGCGCAGACTATCCGGCGCCAGATTGGTCGTGGCATCCCGGTCATGAACCACAACCTCATAGGGCATATCCAATTCTTCCAACAGCCATAACACCCGCTTGGACCGGGATTTATTCAGGTGATGTACAGTGATCATATTATTTTTCCTAGGGTTTAGCCGGCCAGAAAATTGGCCATTAATTTATTAACCTCATCCCCGCATTCCATGGTGCTGAGATGGCCGCAATTTTCGATCTGATGAAAGATTGAACCAGGAATCAGATCCGTCATTTCCTGATGCACCTTGGGTGGGGTTAACGCATCCTGCATACCACAGATAATCAAGGTCGGGCATGTTATATGCGGCAAAAATTCCCGCGAATCCGGGCGCGCGATCAGGGCATGTTGCTGACGCTGAAAGGCTTCTGCCCCCACTTCTGTCGCCATATCAACAATTCTGTCACATAATTCCGTATTAGTCAGGCGGTCCGGATGGATAAGGTAAGGGGTGAGCTCTCTGGCAATATCCCGTATGTCCTCTGTCGCGGCCCGCCGGATCAGCTCTTCCCGCATATCAATCTGTGGCTGACGATCGGCCCGGGCATTACTATCCAGAAGAATCAGCTTTTCAACTCTCTCTCCGGCCTGTTTCATGATCTCAAAGGCGATATAACCGCCCATGGACAGGCCCGCCAAGGTGAAACTATTCGGTGCATCCGTCAAAAAATCGTCCACCATATCCGGCAAATTATCATGACGGGTATGATCGAACAGGGTCAGGTCATAGTCGGCCTCAAAGGCATCAATCTGATCCAGCCACAAGTCATGACTACATAATAATCCCGGTATCAGAATAAAATCCTTGATCATAAGGCGTCCTTTCCCCTAAAATTACATCTAACGGCACCATAGCAAAGCCTGTCAAAGATTGACATCTTTATCGTTTTCCTTATTGTGCGCAAAGATATTCTGTAATTATTTATTGAGAAGTGAAATTATACCATATGGGTTTTGATTTTTTAGGGTTAAGTGATGACCTGCTGGATGTAGTCAAGAAATCTGGCTACACGACCCCCACACCTATTCAGGCGAAAGCCATCCCCAGCATTTTGCAGGGACGCGATATTCTGGGCATTGCCCAGACCGGAACCGGCAAGACCGCGTCCTTTACCCTGCCCATGATTGACATTCTGTCTCAGGGCCGGGCCCGCGCCCGGATGCCGCGCTCGCTCATATTGGAACCTACCCGCGAATTAGCGACACAGGTGTCCGAAAGCTTTGAAACCTACGGCGAAAAATCGAAACTGACCATGGCCCTGCTCATTGGTGGTGTCGCTTTCAAGGATCAGGAGATGAAACTGGACCGGGGGGTTGATGTTCTGATCGCCACGCCGGGCCGTCTGATGGACCATATGCAGCGCGGCAAGGTCATGCTGAACGGCGTTGAAATACTTGTGGTGGATGAGGCCGACCGGATGCTGGACATGGGTTTCATTCCCGATGTGGAAAAAATCTGTAAAGCCATGCCTCAGAAAATTCAGTCCCTGTTCTTCTCGGCCACCATGCCACGGGAAATTAAGAGACTGACCGATCAATTCCTGAAAGACCCTAAAGAAATTGAGGTGTCTGCTCCTGCTTCAACGGCCCAGACCATTACCCAACGGCTGTGCAAAGTTAAGGGCGGTGAAAAAGAAAAACGTGTTGCCCTGCGTCAGCTTCTTAATACCGAGGACATTAAAAACGCCATCATTTTCTGCAACCGTAAATCGGTAGTCAAAGTTTTGGCCAAATCCCTGAAGGTACATGGCTACAGTGTTGGCGAATTGCATGGTGATATGGCCCAGTCCATACGGACCGAAACCCTTGGAAAATTTAAAAATGACGAAATTCAGCTTCTGGTCGCCAGTGATGTGGCTGCCCGTGGCCTCGACATTCCCGATGTAAGCCATGTATTCAATTTTGAAATCCCCAATAATCCGGAAGATTATGTCCACCGCATCGGACGTACAGGGCGCGCGGGACGTGAGGGCAAATCCTTTACCCTGACCAGCCCGTCAGAAAAGAAATATCTGGGCTTTCTGATTAAATTTCTGGGCAAGGAAATTGAGCTTCATGAGGTGCCTGGCCAAGAGGCACGAAAAAAAGAAATTCCTACACAAGAAAATAAAAAAAGACCCCAGCCTAATAAAGAAACACCCCCAAAAGAAAATAAAAACCGGGTTCAGCCTAAAAAAGATCAACCCCAGCCTAAAAAAGATCAAAAAGACCGGGAACCCCGCAAAGAAAGCACCCCGGACAAGACACCTTCCCGGAATCCTCACGGACAAAAACAGGTCGCTTTTGGCCAGAGTGATCAGGTGCCGGCTTTCCTGTTACGGAATGAACCCAAAGAAAAATAATAACAATAACGTTCCTACTTTGGCTTTTATCTCAAAATTGGAAAGATTATTCCAAAGAGAGCATTAACTAATTATTAACTTTAATACAAATCTCATTAGGTATTCCTTAGTATGTTTCTGCTAATCCTCACGCCATAAAAGATGTTGCATATGGACATAAATAATAAATGGATAACAGGCAGAAGATTAAATGACTTTCCTCAACGTAAAAAAAGACGTCGCCTATATTAGGGATATTTCTGATAAGGCACTTGACCTCATGTCCCAATATAACGTGGTTCCCTCACCGGCTAATTATGAAGTCTGGTATGACTATGCCTGTGAAGAGAATATGTCTTTGAACAAGGCAATTGATGAAATGATTCGCAAACGTAAGTCATTCACGGCAATTGCTTGTAAAAACCTCCATGAAAAATTTTATTCAAACAATCAGGAGCAACATGCCGTTGTCAGTACCGGACAGGGTCTTCAGGATGAACTGGCTAAAATTGCGAAAACAGTTGGTGATGTTAATAAAGGTACAGCAAAATACGGTCTTTCCCTTAACGAAAGCATGCTGAACATAGACAATATACCGGGTGGTGCGGCCTTAAAGACTATCATTTCAGGTATTATGAAAGAAACCAAAGAGCAGGCCGATAGCAATAGCCGTGCGCAGGAGCAATTAAAAGAATCTGCTAAAACCGTGCAAAAGCTGCAAGCCACCCTTGAAACAGTCCGTCAGGAAGGCCTGACTGATATGTTAACCAACATTGGAAATCGCAAGTATTTTGAAGAGACCCTTAAAACATCCATGAATACAGCCAATAATGAGGGTAGCGAATTATGTATGGTCATCGGGGATATTGATCATTTCAAAAAATTCAATGATACATGGGGACATCATGTGGGGGATCAGGTTCTAAAAGCCGTCGCCCATACTCTTAAAACCCGCGTTGGGGACATGGGATCCGCCGCCCGTTACGGCGGAGAGGAATTTGTCATACTCCTGCCGAACTCAGACATAGAGGCGGCCCGTGACCTGTCAGAAACTATTCGCAAAGCCATTTCTTCACGCAGCATGAAGCGTAAGAGTACCGGTGAAAGCATTGGCAAAATTACCTGTTCCTTTGGTCTGGCACAATATCGTCAAAATGAACATCGCAATGATTTTCTGGAACGCGCGGATGCCGCATTATACCGATCAAAAAGCAATGGCCGAAACAGAGTAACGCTGGAAGATGATGGCTCCTCAAAAGTTGTGAATATCGCCTAGGGCAATATCAGGGCTTTCCTCTTTACAAACGATCGTTTTAAATTAAAATGGGCTTTTCTGAAAATCTGGAGAAGCCCATGACCGATTCAAGCATGTCATTTCAAACCATGAAGCTTGACTATGAAGGCGATATAGCCGTTGTCACCCTGTGTCGCCCCGAGGCAAGAAATGCCATGAATCGTCAATTTTTTGTGGATTTCCAAAATATTTTAACGTCATTAGCCGATGATAACAACACTGCGCGCGCTCTGCTCCTTCAGGCAGAAGGCAAAGGATTCTGCGCCGGGGCCGACCTGAAGGATCAAACCGGTGAGATGCCACCAAATCTTGGGGATACCTTGCGCCAAAATTATCACCCGCTCATTACCGGGCTTAAAAACTTACCCATTCCAACCATAGCCGCCATTAACGGCGCGGTTGCCGGAGCGGGTATGAGCCTGATCTGTGCCTTTGACATAGCAATTGCCGCCCGTGATGCCTATTTCCTGCAAGCTTTCATTAACATTGCACTGGTGCCGGATGCCGGCAGCACTTATTTCCTGCCGCGCATGGTTGGGCGCGCACGTGCGGCCACCATGATGATGACGGGCGAGCCACTCCCTGCCGAACAGGCTCTGGAGTTTGGTCTTATTTCAGAAATAACCGAACCCGATGACTTGATTCCAAGAGCAAAAATTATCGCAGGGAAACTGGCTGCCATGCCGACACAGACTTTGTTCTCCATACGGAAATTACTGGATAGTTCCGAGTGCAACACACTCGCTGAACAGCTTGAAGCCGAGGCCGTAGCCCAACAGACTGCGGGACATTCCCGGGATTTTATGGAGGGTATAACCGCCTTCTTACAAAAAAGGCCGCCTGAATTTAAAGGGAAATAACACAATATTCTCTATTTGTTCTCTTTTGTTCTTGACTATGTTCGCATCATAGAATAGAACATAAAAAGAACAAGGAGAGAGAATATGGATATTTTACTGCATATAGCCGGACTGGCCTTCATACCGATTATGGCCTACATTCTGGTTCTGGGGTTTCAGGATTTATACAGGCTTTCTGCCTAATCAAGGGAATCGAAAACGTCCATTTCATAGTTAATGCACCATTCGATCATTTGCCGATACAGATTTTCTACCAGTTCCGGGTGAGCGCCAACCTTTTCCGCATGGTCAGCAACTTTTGCAACCACGTCCTCAATCCGCCTTTCATCACGAACCAGATTTCTGTCCTGCTTGATACGAGCGGCCTGCTCCATAAACCCTTGACGGATGCTTAGCAGATCAACAATTACCCGGTCGAGTTGATCTATTTCTATACGCAGGTCATCCATATTGTCATATTGAACAACTGGATAGTCTATCCGCTTTCTTTTTTCGCTGTAGTCGCTCATACTTATCCCGTTCACACTGAAAGCACATACATATTTCAGTTACCCACCATATGAAAGAAGAAATATACCGGAAATCTATTATTTAAGGGTTTTCAGAACCAAGCAATCAATTTTCACATCCCGAAGTCCCTCACACAAGCTGCGCGCGGCGGCTCGGTCCTCAATGTCCCTAACGAAAAGACGGAACAAGTTTTTTCCATTGGCCAGAGTCACAAGTTTAATCAATGGATTGAATGGCTCCAATAGTCCCTTACTACGTCGC
This sequence comes from Alphaproteobacteria bacterium, assembly GCA_013152755.1. Taxonomy (GTDB): domain Bacteria; phylum Pseudomonadota; class Alphaproteobacteria; order Sphingomonadales; family Emcibacteraceae; genus Paremcibacter. Next base: position 2,923 of record JAADFR010000154.1, on the reverse strand, counting down.
TTAATTTTCTTCCAGCCCGCCGCCGCCAATGCCGTATTTGGGTATGAGGCCAATTGAACCCGGTAGACTTTCTGAGGAGCTACATAGTCCTGTTCTACAACAGGCTTTGCCGGAGCTTGCTTAACCACAGGAGCCGTTTTTACCACAGGCTCGGATGTGCTTTTACGGTCTTTCGATTCCTGATCCAGAATTCTTTTTAATTCACGCTTCTTGGGATCATTGGGAATTCTTTTCATGGGTTGCGGTGCCATGCCAATGATGTCGGCCGCGGGATTTTTCTTATTCTCATCAGGAAAATTCTTGATCCCGAGGAATACGGCCTGCGCCCGCTGTCCTGGTTTCAGGCTTTTCACCCATTTGTAAAAACGGATATTATTTTCCATTTCCTCCGCCGTCATAATAGAGGCCCCGATTTTTCGACCCGCCTCCTCTTCCCCGGATAACACATAAACCAGCACCAGATTTTGCTGTGCTTTGGTCACCGTATAATCCAGTCCAATCGCCTTGCTGAGCAATTTAATAGCTGGCGCATATTGTCCTTCAAAGGCAAAGGACAGGGCCAAATTATTCAACAGAGAAATATTATCCACCGCAAGGGTCAGCCCCCGGCCATAATTCATCTGGGCTTCTTCCTGTTCCCCCAACAAGTCATGGGCAAGGCCCAGCATGTTATAAATCTTGTAATTTTTCGGGTCCTGCTTTGATAATTCGACCAGATAGGGAATGGCATCTGCGGGCCGATTGCGGGTAATCAGCATCTGCCCCGTGCCAACCTTGGCGTCTATATTATTCGGGTCAAGCCGCAATACCTGCCCATAGAAATTGAGTGCCGCATCCAACGCCCCCATTGACTGATAGGTTTTTGCCATCCCAAGGCGGGACGGGATATGGTTGGGATTTTCATTGGCCGCCCGCTGAAACAACCGCATGGCATTACCGTAATCCCCCGCCGTTAAAAAACTGTTTGCCATATTCATTAGCGATTCTGAATCAAACGCCAACTCACCATTAACCCGCCGCTCCCCGCCGCAGGAAACCAGTAGTATAGAAACGGAAAAGATAACAAACGTCTTTATAATTTTTTGGATCATCAAGGCCCCGATAATATATCAATTAATATTAAGACAACAGCATACAGCGAACCATTAACCATAACCAGCTTATCATTGCATAAAATTTTTAGTAAAAGTTAAAGAAATCTTAAAAACTATGATATAGCTTCACTGTGTAGAAAGCCAACAAGGATTGAAAAATGGTTGATATTGCGTCCACAAGTAGCGTTTCCAGTCAAGTACAGGTTGATCGGGGTTCAAGTCAAGAAAACACATTATCTGTAAAGCAGTTGCTGACTAAAACTGCTGAGGATTCATCCACGGAACGTAAGGAAGTCGAATCTTCTGAAAGTTCCGCAACACAGCGCAATGAAGTTGAATCAAGCCCCGGCCCAGATATCGGTCAGAAGGTTGACATCCGCGCCTAAAAGAAAACATCAGACATTAGTTTAATGGGTGCAGGCCTTGGTCTGCGCCTTTATCTATTTGTAATATATAATTATTTTTCGGCGGCGACCCGCGCCGGGTTACCAACTACAGTGACACCACTGGCCACATCTTTGGTCACAACAGACCCCGCACCGATAATGGCATCATCCCCGATTGTTACCCCCGCCAGAATGATCACGCCACCGCCAATCCAGACATTTTCCCCGATGTTAACCGGCTTGGCGATTTCCAGTCCGGCTTTTCGCTTTTCCGGATCCCGGTGATGTTCCGCACAATATATCTGCACCCCCGGCCCGATCAGGGTCGCATCCCCGATGTGAACCGGAGCCGAATCAAGAATTACACAACCCGTATTTATAAAAACCCGGTCGCCCAAATGTATATTAATGCCGTAAATACAATGAAACGGAGCCTCTATAACCACGTTATCCGGGGCCTGTGCCATTAATTCCGCCAAAGCCGGTGCGATGTTGCCGCGCTCATCGGGGGAAAGCGTATTATGGTCATGGATAGCTTTTCGGGCCTGAACCCGCAAAACTTCAAGTTCCGGATTGACGCAATGGTACCAGTCCCCTGCCTCCATCTTTTCCCGTTCGCTAGTCAACGGGAATCGTCCGCAGGTGCAACTCACGCAACTGTTTCGCGGAAACCTCGCTCGGGGCTTTCATCATCAGGTCTTCAGCCTTTTGATTCATGGGGAAAATAATCACTTCGCGGATATTTGGCTCATCAGCAATCAGCATGACAATACGGTCAACCCCCGGCGCAATACCACCATGGGGCGGTGCGCCGAATTTCAGGGCGTTCAACATACCGGAGAATCGCTCCTCAACCACGGACTTGTCATATCCGGCTAGTTCAAAGGCCTTATACATAATTTCCGGTTTATGGTTCCGGATGGCCCCGGATGACAATTCTATACCGTTACAGACAATGTCATACTGATAGCCCAGAATATCTTCCGGATTCATGGTTTCCAATGCTTCCATCCCACCTTGCGGCATGGAGAAAGGATTATGGCTGAAATCCAGTTTCTTTTCCACCTCGTCATATTCATACATGGGGAAATCAACGATCCAGCAGAATTTAAATTCATCGTCATTGATCAACTCAAGATCTTCACCAACTTTGGTCCGGGCAAATCCGGCCAACTTCGCCGCTTCTACTTCCTTACCACAAGCAAAGAAAACCCCGTCCTCATCACCAAGACCCGCAATTTCTCTCAATTGCGCCAGACGATCATCATCAAGATTTTTCGCAATGGGGCCAAGGGCCTCGCCTTCCTTGAAACGGATGTAACCAAGGCCGGCATAACCTTCGCCCCGCGCCCAGTCATTCATCTTGTCAAAGAAACTGCGGGCTTTCGCGCCGCCAGCCCCCGGTGCTGGAATGGCGCGCACAACAGCACCTTTTTCAACAGC
>JAADFR010000153.1 GCA_013152755.1 Alphaproteobacteria bacterium | reverse complement strand
CAGAGCCAGATAACGAGCTAGCTCACGGGTCAGGTCACAGGGTTCTCTGTCTTGCGCCGCGAAACTTTCAAGGGTTGTGATATAATCCGCCGCATAGTCAATATCCTGAAAATCCAGCAGTTTTCTGACTCCCGCATAGGCGAATTGCCGCGCGGTTTGGGGCAGGGCATTAATCCGTTCGATCAGGGCCTTGCCTGCCGCCGTGTTCGCCGCGCCGGTGATCAGGCTTTCCGGGACTCGTACAGTCGTCTGTGTATCAGGCGTTTGGGCCGCCGTGTAACCTGCGTCAAAGCCGAGCAGATTGGCCTCGACCATTTTGCCTTCGGCCCGGATGGCGTCCTCGAATTTTTCCCGGGGGAAAGGCAGGCGGCCGGACCCGGCAATGGCCCCGAACAGGATGGAGCTGATCACGCAACCTTTTTCTGCGGCAAGGCTTTCCATGTCAAAGGCGATAAACTCTTTGGCGGATTTGTGTGCCGCCGCCATAACCATATCGCTGTCGCCGGTGCCATCGCCCAGGGCCATTTTCTCGGAAATGGAATAGACCCGGTGGGTGGAGGTGATCAGAGTGGTCTTGTCGGGGGTGATATAGTGCTTTTGCACAGCGCGGCCCGCTTCCATCAATTCGGCGGCAACCACAAGGTCCACATCCCCGGTCATGGGCATGAGCGCCATCACGGGCGGCTTGCCATCGGCGGTTTTGGGGAACATTTCCAGATAGTAAATGGTCGCGCCGGTGCGCTGGGCCACGCCGGGGATAGAGGTGGATTGGGCAAAATAATCGCATTTTTCCGCCAGACTGACCAGCCAGTTGGTCAATACCCCGCCGCCCTGACCGCCAAGGGCCGAAATGGCTATGGTAATGGGTCGTTCCATGGTCATAGGGTCACCCTCGCTCTTTTCCGGTCGGCGCGCCGTTGCAGATAGCCAATGACCATCTGACGCAGGCCATGTTTGAAGCGGTCCCATCCCGTGGGGTTGAAGATCAGCTCCGCCTTGGAAAAGGACGGGCAGAGAACAGCGGCATGGACATTCTCGCCGCAAACCCCGCACCCGACACAGCTGTTATCAACGTAAGCCACCGGATCTTCGCGCAATATATCCTCGGGCGGTTTTATGGTCAGGGACGGACAACCAGACAGCCGGATACAGGCGTGATCGCCGGTACAGGTTTCACTCTCCACATAAAAGCGGGTCTTCACTTCGCGCTTGCCTGCTGTGATATTGCGGGCCTTGATCGGTTTTTCCCGGCGCTGGCGATTGAGCATACATTCGCCCTCAATCACAATGACCTTGGGGCCAATGTAATGGGACGTCATGGCCTCATGGACCAAATCCTTGACATCGGAAATGTCGTAAGACCGTATGGTCCGCAGCCATTTGACCCCGACCCCCTGCACCGCGCCTTGTATGCTGGCCTTGCGCTCATCCTGTTTCAGGGTTCGGGCAGAGGAGGGGATATACTGACCGCCGGTGGCCGCAGTATAGCCGTTATCGACGATGATAAAGACATTGTCGCTGTTGTTATAAACCGCGCTGGCAATTCCGCTGGTCAGGCCGTTGTGCCAGAAACCGCCGTCGCCCATAATCGAAATGGCCCGCTTGCCGCGTACGGAACTAAAGGCCGAGGAACTGGCCCCGCCAAGGCCGTAGCCCATAATAGTATTACCAATCTGAAACGGCGGCAGGGTGCCGAATGAATTGCACCCTATGTCTGCTGAGATATGTATCTCGCCATAGTCTTTCTCCAGCATTTTCATGGCGGCAAAAAACGGACGTTCCGGACATCCGGTGCATAACCCCGGCGGGCGCGGCGGGATGGCTTTGTTTAAGTCCGGCAGGGAAATATTAATGTCAGATTGCAGGGCCGGAGCCTTTTTCAAAAGGCTGGGATTTTGAGCTGTCAGGAAGGCGGCGATGCCGTCCTTAACCACTTGTCCGCTATATTCTCCGGCGGGCGGCAGATAGTCCTTGCCGGAAATTTTACAGGTCAGCTCGGCCTTGTTGAAAATTTTGTTCAGGGCCTGTTCAATATAGTCGGGCTGGCCTTCCTCAACCATCAGGATGGCTTTTTTCGTGCGGGCAAAGCCCGTCAGCTCATCATCCACCAGTGGATAGGTCACATTCATCACATAGAGCGGAATTTGGGTTTCGCCGTAACTGTCGGCGAGGTCAAGGGCTTGCAGGGCGCGGATCACTACATTGTATAATCCGCCCTCAAGGATAATGCCGATGTCTTTTTCTTGTCCGTCAAAGATTTCATTCAGGCCATTGTCGGTGATGAATTTAACGGCGGCGGGCCAGCGTTGTTCCAGCTTCTGCTTTTCATGCAGGAAGGTAAAGGGCGGCAGGATAATCTTGTCCGCTTCCCGATTGGGATTTTCCAGCGCATCAGCCACCGTAAAGCGGGGCCGGATATTGTCTTTGGCCTCAAATTGACCATGCAGATGACAGGCCCGGATGCGCATCTGATAAAATACCGGCGTGTTGCTGACCTCTGACAGTTGAAAGCTCATTTCCAACATATCAACCATTTTTGTAAGGTTAGGGCGCGGGTTGATCAACCACATCTGGGACTTCATGGCGAAAGCGTGGGAGCGTTCCTGCATGATGCTGGCGCCCTCGCCGTAATCTTCGCCAATGATGATCACTGTGCCGCCAATAACCCCGGCGGAGGCCAGATTGGACAGGGCATCGGACGCCACATTGGTGCCGACCGTAGATTTCCATGTGACCGCTGCCCGCAGAGGATAGCTGATGGAGGCCGATAACATGGCCGCCGCCGAGGCTTCACTGCCGTTGGCCTCAAAATGCACGCCAAGCTCACCGAGAATTTCCTGACCGTCGGCCAGAACATCCATCAGGTGGGACACGGGCGAGCCTTGGTAGCCGCCAACGTAAGCGACACCGGACTGGAGCAATCCCTTGGTGACGGCCAGAATGCCCTCACCATGGAAAATCTCCCCCGCGCCGAGACGCAGCTTTTTTACCTCTTTGGCGAAAGAAC
>JAADFR010000152.1 GCA_013152755.1 Alphaproteobacteria bacterium | reverse complement strand
ACCAATGCCATCTTGATGCAGGCCCGTTTGCTCCGGCGGAACAATGCGTCCATAAGATAGTTTCCGGCCTATAATTTTTGTGAAGATCAGGACATAAGATGACGCGCTATAACGCCGCCCTTACCGAAGAAAAATGGCAAAAAATCTGGGCGGAAAACGAGACTTTTACCGCTACAGAAGACCCCACCCGGCAAAAATATTATGTGTTGGAGATGTTTCCCTATCCCTCCGGCAAAATTCACATGGGCCATGTGCGCAACTATGCTCAGGGTGATGTGGTCGCGCGTTATCGGCGGGCAAAGGGCTATAATGTTCTGCATCCCATGGGCTGGGACGCCTTTGGTATGCCAGCGGAAAATGCGGCCATGGAGCATAATGTCCATCCGGCCAAATGGACCTATGAGAATATCGCCCATATGCGCGGTCAGCTCAAACAGATGGGCCTGAGCCTCGACTGGAGCCGTGAATTCGCCACCTGTGATCCGGAATATTATGGTCAGGAACAAAAAATGTTTCTGGACTTTATGGAAACGGACCTGGTGTATCGTAAGGAATCATGGGTCAATTGGGACCCGGTGGATAATACGGTATTGGCGAACGAACAGGTCGTGGACGGCTGTGGCTGGCGGTCCGGTGCGCCCGTTGAACGCCGCCGTCTCAGCCAGTGGTTCCTGAAAATCACCGACTATGCCGAAGAATTGAATGCTGCGCTGGACGACCTGCCCCGCTGGCCAGAAAAAGTCCGGACCATGCAGAAAAACTGGATTGGCCGCTCTGAAGGCTTGCGCCTGTTTTTTGATATAGCAGGCCACGACCCGCTGGAGGTCTATACCACCCGGCCAGACACCATATTCGGGGCCTGCGGCATGGCCGTCGCCGCCGATCATCCGCTGGCGGAAAAGCTGGCCCAAGATAATCCGGCCTTGCAGGACTTTATCCTTGAATGCCGCAGCGGCGCCACCACCGAAGAAGCCATGGAGAAGATGGAGAAGAAGGGCTTTGATACCGGAATTACCGCCCGCGCCCCGTTTCAGGACCGTGACATGCCCGTCTTTGTCGCCAATTTTGTCCTGATGGAATATGGCACCGGGGCGATTTTCATGTCCGCCGCCCATGACCAGCGTGATCTGGACTTTGCCCGTAAATACGGCCTTGAGGTGCGCACCGTTATCCGGCCAGACGGCGAAGATGACAATTACGCGGTGGACAAAGAGGCCTATACCGGCCCCGGAAAGCTGTTTAATTCGGACTTTCTGGACGGCATGACCATTGACGAGGCCAAGGCCGAGGTCGCCCGCCGGGCTGAACAGGGCGGCTTTGGCAAAAAGACGATCAATTTCCGCCTGCGCGACTGGGGCATTTCCCGGCAACGCTATTGGGGCTGTCCGATTCCGGTCGTTCATTGTGCGGATTGCGGCATCGTCCCGGTGGCCAAATCGGACCTGCCCGTGACCCTGCCCGATGATGTGAGCTTTGATAAGCCCGGCAATCCGCTGGAACATCATCCCACATGGAAGAATGTTGATTGCCCCAAATGCGGCAAGCCCGCCCGGCGCGAGACCGATACTTTTGATACTTTCATTGATTCATCCTGGTATTTTGCTAGGTTTTGCTCGCCAAAGTCGGAAAATCCGGTGGATCAGGCGGCGGCCGATTATTGGTTGCCTGTGGATCAATATGTGGGCGGGGTTGAGCATGCCATCCTGCATCTGCTCTATTCCCGCTTTTACACAAGGGCTATGAAAAAAATCGGCCTGTCCTCGGTGGAGGAGCCTTTTGATGGCCTGTTTACGCAAGGCATGGTTTGCCATGAGACCTATACGGACCCGGACGGTAACTGGATATTGCCCAGCGACCTCATCTGGGCAGAGGATCATACGGCCCGGACCAAAGAGGGTCAGGATGTTACCATTGGCCGGTCGGTCAAGATGTCTAAATCCAAGAAAAACGTGGTTGATCCCACAGAAATCATTGATCTGTACGGTGCCGATACCGCTCGCTGGTTCATGTTGTCGGACAGCCCGCCCGAACGGGATCTTGAATGGACGGAAGAAGGCGTAGAGGGCGCATGGCGGTTCACCCAAAGATTATGGCGCACCGTTACCACAGGATTGGAGGGGCTTGACCTTTCAACCTCTGAACCAGATGATTTCACCAAGGCGGCGCAGGATTTACGGCGCATGACCCATGTGAGCATTGATTCCATTGGCCGGGACATTGAGGATTTTCATTTTAACAATGCCGTCGCCCAGATTTACAAATTTTCCAATGCCGTTGCCGCCTTTAAATCCGATGGCTCGGCAGGTGATGTCTTTGCCAAGGCCGAGGCCCTGACCTCCTTGATACAGCTTGTGGCCCCCATGATGCCCCATCTGGCCGAAGAAATGTGGCAAAAGATGGGAAATACAGATATAGTCACCGACAGCCCGTGGCCCAAAGCCCGGCCTGAATTGATGCAGGAAAATACGGTCACCATTGCCGTACAGATCAAGGGCAAGCTGAAAGATACCATTGAGGTTGCAAAGGATATGGACAAGGGCGAGGTAGAGAAACTGGCACTGGCGTCTGAAAAAATCCAGCGTGCTGTGGGGGATAATCCCATTCGCAAGGTGATCGTGGTGCCCAATCGAATTGTCAATATTGTCATATAGGATCGTTGAATGAGGTTTATTCTGGTATTAATAACAACCGTTATGCTCGCCAGTTGCGGCTTCAAACCCATGTATGGCCAGTTTTCCGATGGCAAAGGCGACCTGCGGGATGTGATGGCCAATATCCGGGTCAGTGATATTACCGAACAAGGCAGGCCGTCCCGCATTGGACAGGTCATCCGCAACAGCCTTCTGGATCAATTGACCCCGTTCGGTGAAACCAAGCAAGCGGAATATATCCTGAAAGTCACCTTTCTGATTGAGGAACATGGTTACGGCATCCGTCAGAATGACAGTGTGACCCTGCAAAATCTGAAACTTGTCGCCTCTTTTCAGCTGGAAGATGTGAATAGTTCAAAGGTCATTCTGGATTCAGCGGCGCGGGCCTTGGTGACCTATGATCTGGCCCAGTCGGACTATTCCAATATGATCGCCCGTAATGCGGCCCTGAAAAGATTGTCACAGGATGTGGCCAACCAGATGGCAACCCGTATCGGGGCCTATTTCAATAAAAGTGCCACCAAAGAACATTCATCGCAATGAAGCTTAACCGGAATGACATCACCGCACAGATCAAACAGCTTAACCCGGCCTACCGGGCGGTTCTGATTTATGGCCGGGATGAGGGGCTGGTGCGCGAGCGGGCCGATAAAATCGCCCGCCAGATTGTCGAAGACCTGCGCGATGCCTTTCAGGTGGCGACCATTGAGCCGGACAAATTGAAATCAGAGCCGTATCTGCTGGCCGATGAGGCGGCGGCCATCTCCATGATGGGCGGGCGGCGGGTCGTCCGGGTGGATGGGGCCGGGGAAAATGTGACGGCGGCGGCGAAAGATTTTCTGGCCAATCCTCTTGGGGATGGGCTGGTGATCATTACAGCGGGCGGGATTCGGACCACATCACCGCTGGTCAAATTATTCAACGCGGCCAAAAATGCCGCCGCCATTGGCTGTTATGAGGACGGTAAAGGCGACTTGCATCAGCTTCTCCGTGAGGTTATGGCCCAGCATGGGCTTGATCTTGCCCCCGATGCGGCGGCCTATCTTCAGAATAATCTGGGCAGTGACCGGATGATTTCCCGGGGCGAGCTTGAAAAGCTGGCCCTTTATATGGGAGATCAGAAAAAAGTGACCCTTGATGATGCCCGGGCCTGTATCGGAGACAGCGGCGCCTTGACCCTTGAAATGATCGCGGCGGCGACCACGGGCGGTGATTTGAAAGTTCTGGATGATACCCTGTTCAAGGCCTTTAACCGGGGAGAAAATGCCATTCCTATCCTGCGCAACTTGGCCAGACGTCTGCAAAAACTGCATTTGGTGCGCGGCAGTATGGATAAAGGCATGCCGCCGGATAAAGCCGTTTTGGCGGTTGTCTATAATCCTTATTCGCCGGAGAAAAAGGCTCTTTTGTCCCAGATTGGAAAATGGTCCACGGGCAAACTCTCAAACGCCCTTGATATTGTTATGGAGGCTGAGGCCGACTGCAAAGTCACCGGCCTGCCTGCAGAGGCCATCTGCGCCCGGGCCTGTCTGCGCATTGCCAATGCGGCGCGCGTTTCCTAGAACTGAGCGCCCTAGTATTCCGGTTTGCGTTTATTGAGAAAGGCCGTCACCCCTTGGCTGTGATCCGGGCCGTCAAAAGCTTCCATAAAGACCTTTTCCGATGCCGCATCATCGTCGCGGCTGCCGTCCTGAACCCGGCGAATGATTTGCTTGATCTGGCGCAGGCTGTGGGGGCTGTTACCCAGCAGAATTTCCACATAAGCCCGTACCTCTGCCGCCAATTCCTCTGTCGGATAAATCTCATTGACCAATCCCATCTGCAAAGCCTTTTCAGCCGTGACAAGGCGGGCGGAAAATAAAATATCCCGGGCCGCCGCCGCGCCCACCTGATCCATCAACCGCCGGGTATCGGACAGGCCATAAACCAGCCCGAGCTTTGCCGGGGTAATGCCATAGCGGGATTTTACATCGCCGAACCGCAAATCACAGCAGAGCGCTAATATACAGCCACCGCCGACACAGGCCCCGCCGATCATGGCGATGGTTGGCTTGGTGAAATTCTCAAGCGCGCTACAGGCCGCCCGGATGGCTTGGCGATTCTGATCTCTGGCTTGCCTGTCACGGATTAACTGGTCAAATTCGCTGATGTCGGCGCCCGCACAAAATATATCCGGCGTTGATGAGCGCAGGATCAGGATTTTGATCTCCGGGTCATCTTCTGCCGCTGCGACTAATGCGGGTATGGCCTGCCACATGGCGCAGTTCAGGGCGTTTTTCCGATCCGGGCGGTTAAGGGTCAGCCAGCCAATATGCCGGTCTTTCTCCAAAAATATAAGCTCTTGTGTCATGGCGGAGATCATAGCCGATCAAGGGGAGAAATACAGCGGTAATTATTTTTCTTGACTTGGGTATTATACCGCCCTATATGATACCTATAGGTTTCATTTAGACATTCAAACTACCCATATTGATACCTGAAAGGAATATATTATGACCAAAGAAAAAAAGATCGCCTCCTATGCCCAGCTGCTCGACAGCCTGATGCAAAAGGTCGCCATCGCCATTATATTGATGATCATTATCCGAGGTATCGGGCTGACAGAATTTTTTATCAGCCCTGATCTATATGGAAATTTATATTATCTGCAGATTGCCCTCAAAATAGGCCTTTTCGTTCTTATACTGCCGGTTTTTATTAATTTCCTCCGGCTGAAATTCAGAGGTCAATGTGATATTCGCGAAGAAGACAGCTATATTTCCGAAACATTCAAGCGGGCCTGCGTGGTGTCTTTCGCTCTGTCTATTCTGTTCATACAGCTTGTCAAAAAAACGGCCGCACACTATGCCACGGACCTGCCAACTCCGGTTTTTATCGGGGCCATAGAGATTTTCAGCCTCAGCGTCTTCTGCATCACCTATTTTTATCTGATTTACAGAGATTCCCGTGAGGGTCAGGGGGATGATTTTACCGGGGAACAAGACCAATGAGCAGACCGTTAAAAAACCGCATCCGGGTATTCCGGGCTGAACATCGCCTGAGCCAAAGCGACCTTGCAGACGCAATTGGCGTCACCCGAAAAACCATCAGCACCATTGAGGTGGGCCGCTTTGTCCCCTCCACCATCATCGCCCTGAAAATAGCCCGCCATTTCAAGGTGCCTGTTGAAGAAATTTTCTCCCTCACCACAGAAAAGGAATGATATTATGACCACCAAACATACCCTGTTAATCAATGCCGTCATATGGGCCGCCATGATACTCGCCACCGCTTTTATCGTATCCGGTTCTGACCTGGGCAATAAGGGAGAATTTTCTCTGACCCTGTTACAGATAACCGGCTGGTATATGATGGATATGCTGCTGCGGGGAAAAGCCCGTTCCCCAAAATCTGAATGGAACTGCCTGCGCAAGTCCAGCCAGAAAACAAAGAACCTTTAATCTTGTGGTCAGAGTCTCAAATCTGCAACTTTGAGCCGCGGGACTCTAGGCCATAAAACCCACCTTCGTAAAAAAATCATAACATTAAATCTATTTTAAGCTTTACTTCTTAAATTAATTTCTATCTTAAGTTGTGTTAGTTGAAATAGGAAAAACATTATGATGCCTTTTACATCCAATGAGTCCGACGACCATATACATGTAACATTAAAATCCGTGCTGGATTTAAATCTTGCCGAAACCTTGCATCAAAAACTTCTTGATGTTTTGATGACAGGCAAGGCGATAAACATCCTTGCCGGAGAAGTTGACCGGATCACCACTCCCTGCCTTCAAATAATGCTGGCCCTGAAAAATCGGGCAATGCAGGAAAAAATTTCCTTTGCCATCCCTGAAATGTCTGATGCCTTTCGAGCGGCCTTGAAAGAAACCGGGCTTGAAAGTCACCTGGTAAATCAGGAGAAAATCCTATGAGTAGGCGCGCCCTGACCATTGACGATTCCAAAACCATGCGCGATATGATCGCCTTCACCCTGAAAAATGCGGGCTTTGACATTACCGAAGCCGAAAACGGACAATTGGGCCTCGACCAAATCAATGACGCCCCGTTTGATGTTATTATCACGGATATTAACATGCCGGTGATGGACGGCATCACTTTTACCCGCGAAGCCCGAAAGCGGCCCGGCGCAAGAACAGTGCCCATCCTGATATTAACCACCGAAAGCGGCGCGGATATAAAAAATAAGGGCCGGGAGGCCGGGGCCACCGGCTGGATTGTAAAGCCATTCAATCCCGAAAAACTACTGCAGGTCGTTGAAAAGGTCTGTGGCTGATGTCCGATCCCATGGAAGAATTTAAAGGCGTCTTTTTTGAAGAATGTGCCGAATTGCTGATCAATCTTGAAGAAGGCTTGATGCAATTACGGGACGGTGACAGCGACCCAGAAACCTTGAATAGTGTTTTTCGCGCGGTCCATTCCATCAAGGGCGGCGCGGGGGCTTTTGGTTTTGATCATCTGGTCTCCTTTGCCCATATTCAGGAAACTTTGCTTGATGACATACGGGCCGGGGCCCTTACGATGGAAGTGGATGATTTCACCGTATTGTTACAGGCCTGTGATATTCTGGGCGAGCTGGTCGGGGCTGCCCAGCGCGGTGAAGACCTGACAGCAGATTATGGTTCGGACATTGCCGCCGCCATGAAAAAAATTATCGGTGATGCAGACGCGCCCCAATCCAGTGACGACGACGAAAAACCTGACGTGATGCCAGATGAACAAATTACCCGCCATTTCAAGATAACCTTCAAACCCCACCTGCATCTGTTTCAACGCGCAAATGAACCGCTGCTCCTTATCCGCGAATTGGACAGTTTTGGGCAGTTATCGGTATCGTTGAACAGCTCTGATATGCCGCAGATAGAGGGCATGAATCCGGAACATGCCTATTTCTCATGGGTGTTTCATCTGATCACAGACCAGAATGAAGAGGACATATCTGAGGTTTTCGAGTTTGTTGAGGGTGATTGTGACCTTGCCATTACAGACCTTGGCCCCTATCTGTCGCCCGATGATTTCGTTGCCGATGAAGCCGCCGGATTATTTGCGCCGGAGAAATTACCTGAAAAAACCATAGCCGCCTCGCCTGGAAAAGCCATGGTCAGCCAATCCATACGGGTTGAGCTGGATAAGGTGGACAGACTGGTCAATATGGTCGGAGAACTCGTCATTACTCAGGCTATGTTGAGGGAACAAGGCGGACAATTGCTCAGTGAGCAGCACCCGAATCTGGCGCAGGGGATTGAATCACTGTCCCGTCATATTCGTGACCTGCAAAATGACGTTATGGCCATTCGCGCCCAACCGGTAAAATCAGTTTTTTGCCGGATGCCGCGTCTGGTACGGGAGCTTACGACTTCATTGGGCAAAAAGGCCCGGCTCGTCATGTCCGGTGAAGAAACCGAAGTGGATAAAACGGTTACCGAAAGAATCGGTGACCCCCTGATGCATATGATCCGCAACAGCCTGGACCACGGTCTTGAAGCACCTGAAGACAGGCTGAAAGCTGGCAAGGACGCGGAAGGCACCATTCGTCTGTCTGCCTTTCACCGGGGCGGGCGTATTATCATAGAAATCGAGGATGACGGGGCGGGCATTAACCGCGAGATTGTCCTGAAAAAAGCTCTTGAAAAGGGTCTGGTCGCCCCGGATGCCACCCTTAGCGATGAGGAGATTGACAATCTGATTTTCATGCCCGGATTTTCAACTGCCGAGAATGTCTCCAACGTTTCTGGCCGGGGGGTCGGTATGGATGTGGTCCGCAAGAATATTCAAGGCCTCGGCGGGCGGATAACCATTGTCTCCCGCACCGGACAGGGCAGTAAATTTACCATGTCATTGCCGCTGACGCTGGCGGTCATGGATGGCATGGTGGTCGAAATCGGCCATGAAAAATATGTCCTGCCGCTGATAAATATTATCCAGACCTTAAGGCCCGCCCCCGCAGATGTTAGCCCTCTGCCCGATGGCCGCCGGGTGATTATGTTTCGGGGGAACTATATATCACTGGTGCCGTTATATGAAATTTTTGACATTAAAGACGCCCGCCATGACCCCTGCGAAAGTCTGGTTGTTGTGGTTGAGGGCGAGGGCGGCCAATTGATGGGCTTCATCGTCGATGATCTGGTTAATCAGCAACAGGTGGTGATCAAAAGTCTGGAATCAAATTATGAATTGGTCGCGGGCGTTTCCGGCGCGACGATCCTTGGCAATGGCCGGGTGTCCTTGATTGTGGATATCGCCGCCATACAGGAAATGGCTTTGGAACCACAGAGCATATTCACTGAATCGCCCCCCCATACCCATATCAGTCAGGAGATCCACTGATGACATCTCAAAGCTCATCTGCCATAGCCAGTGACGATCTGGTCAAACAATATATTTCTTTCACCATCGGGGATGACCATTATGCGGTTGAAATCACGATGGTGCGCGAAATCAAAGGCTGGATACCAACCACCGATCTGCCCAATTCCCCGGATTATATGCGCGGGGTGATTAACATGCGCGGCGTGATCGTGCCGGTATTTGACCTCAGAACCCGTTTTCAGCGCGGCACCACCGAACCGGGCCGTACCCATGTGGTGATCATTATTCGGCTGGAAGAGCGCACCATTGGCATATTGGTGGACGCCGTATCAGACATTCTGACCATAGCTTCGGCGGATATTCTGGCCGTGCCGGATCAGGATGCTAACCCGGAATATTCTTTCATGGAGGGGCTGGTGTCCGTCGAAGGCAAAATGGTTGCCATCCTCAAACCGGACCTGCTTTTCCAGGTAGACCTGATCACAGATAATATGAATCCCAAGGAGTAGATAAAATGACAACCCCGTACAATAATTTCAAAAACCTGCCGTTTGTCCCTGTGGCCACCGTCCTTCTGGCGGGATCACTGGCGAGCTTCACCCTGATTTTAATTCTGTCACAACAGATCATATTCCCGCTTACAGGCATGATCGTAACGGGCCTGCTGGGCTTCGCCCTGTATGGTATGATTACAAATATGAAAGATCTGCAACAAGCGGCAGATACGCAAAAACGCCAGCTCATGGATTTTGCCGGACAGGTTGACGCCATAGGTAAGGCACAGGCGGTGATTGAATTTAATATGGACGGAACGGTTATCACCGCCAATGATCTTTTCCTTGACGCATTGGGATACCGGCTGGATGAAATTCAGGATCGGCATCACCGTATGTTTGTAGAGGATGACGTTCAGGACAGCACTGAATATCGCCGTTTCTGGGACCGGCTCAATGAAGGTAAATATGATGCCCGGGAATATAAACGCATTGGCAAAGCGGGCAAGGAAGTCTGGATACAGGCCTCTTACAATCCGATTTTTGATGATCAGGGCGTGCCTTTCAAGGTGGTGAAATATGCCACCGACATCACCCGGCAAAAACAACAGAACATCATAAATCAGAATATCAAAACCGCCACCGACGGCGTCAGAACCAATATCATGATGATCGATGTAAAGCACACTGTGGTCTATATGAATAAAACCATGCAGGATATGATCAAGGCCAAGGAAAGTGACCTGAAAATAGATTTGCCTGCCCTTGATTTTGACAATCCTGTGGGGGCCAGTATCGATAGTTTCCACAAGGAGCCTTCTACTCTGCGCAATATTTTGAAAGATGCTGCCACGACTAGAGAAAACCATATAACCGTGGGCGGTGTTGAATTTGATCTGGTCATCAGCCATGTCAAAGATGCCGATGGCACGGTCACCGGAACCGTTCTGGAATGGGAAGATGTGACCGCGAAAATGGCCCGGGCGCAGGCCGCTCAGCTCAAGGCAAATGAAAATCAGCGCATTAAGATCGCTCTTGATAATGCCAGCACCAATGTCATGGTCGCGGACAAGGATCTCAATATTGTTTATATGAATGATATTCTTATCAAGATGATGCGGGGGGCTGAATCGGAGCTTAAAAAGGTCCTGCCTAATTTCAACGCCAATAAACTTATTGGGGCGAATATTGATATTTTCCACAAGAACCCAGCCCATCAACGGTCGATGCTGCAACATATTACCCAGACCATCAGTACCAACATCACGGTTGGCAGTTTCAACTTTAACCTGATAGTCAATCCAGTATCCGATGATCAGGGAGAGCGTATGGGAACGGTTGTGGAATGGAAAGATATAACGCAGGAACTGGCCATCGAAGCTGAAATAGAGGCAGTGGTTAAGGCCGCCGCCGCCGGCGACTTCACCAAACGGGTTGCCGCTGAGGGCAAAGAGGGCTTTATGCTCAATCTGGCCAATAATATTAATGTCATTGGCGAGAATACCCAGGCGGCCACCGATGATCTGGCGCGGGTTTTGGCTGAACTGGCCACCGGGAATTTGACCGAGGAAATAACGGCGGATTATGAAGGCACCTTTGAGAAGCTCAAAGACAGCTCCAATGAAACCGCCGCCCAGCTCACAACCATCGTAACCCAGGTTAATCAATCCGCCGCCGAAGTGGCCTCTGCCTCGGCGGAACTTTCCATCGGCAGTAATGACCTGAGCCAGCGGACCGAATCCCAGGCTTCGGCGCTGGAAGAAACCGCCGCCTCCATGGAAGAACTGGCCGTGACCGTGAAACAAAATGCTGATAATGCCGGGGAAGCGAACACGCTGGCCGGAAAATCCCGCAAAATGGCCGTTGACGGCAAACAGATTGCGGATCAGGCCATTGATGCCATGGGGGTTATTGAAGATTCCGCCCAGCAGGTTTCCGACATCATCGGTGTCATTGACGACCTCACCTTCCAGACCAATCTGCTCGCCCTCAATGCCGCCGTGGAAGCCGCGCGCGCCGGGGAGGCCGGAAAGGGGTTTGCCGTTGTGGCCGAGGAAGTCCGTACCCTCGCCCAGCGTTCCGCACAATCCTCAAGCGAGATCAAGTCACTGATCACCGCCTCCAATGCCCAAGTTAAAAATGGTGTTGAACTGGTCAATAACGCCGGTTCCTCGCTGAGCGACATTATGGCGTCCATTTCACAGGTGGCGGAGATTGTCTCTGATATTGCCACCGCCAGCACTGAACAGGCGCAGGGCATTGATGAGGTTAATGTGGCCATTGCGGAGATGGATGATATGACCCAGCAGAACTCCGCTCTGGTGGAACAAAGCACCGCCGCCGCCCGCCTTCTGGAACGTCAGGCGGCTGAAATGCAGCGACTCATGTCGTTTTTTAAAGTCAAGGATATGGATAGCGGCGCTTCCAATATTTCCTCTGTTCACCTTCAGCAACAACAGGCGGAAGCGGCCATGATACAGTCGCCTCAGCTAAAAAAGAAGGCCGCATCCGGCGGAAGTTCTGATACAGGCTGGGCAGAATTCTAGGAGTATGCCCGTGCCTGCAACACAAAAAATCCGTGAATTTGAATGGCGCGATCAGGATTATAAATTCCTGTCAGCTCTGCTCCATGAGAAAACCGGAATTATGTTAGCGGAAAAAAAGAAGGAAATGATGTATGGCCGTCTGGTCCGGCGGCTACGGCTGCTGAAACTGAACAGCTTCAGAGACTATTGCACCTATTTGCAAGGGCCGTCCGGTGAAAAGGAACTTGGGTTCGCCCTGAACAGCATCACCACCAATACCACCAGTTTTTTTCGGGAAAAACATCATTTCGATTTCCTGCGGAAAGAAATTCTCCCCCCGATACGCCGGGAAATTGACTGTAACCCAAGGCATCATGTGCGGGTATGGTCTGCTGGCTGTTCCTCTGGTCAGGAACCCTACAGCATCGCCATGGTCATGCGGGATATTCTGGGGCCGCGCGGGACAAACAGCCGGATATTGGCCACAGACCTGGACAGTGCAATTATTGATACAGCCCGCGCAGGCCGGTATGATGAAAAAATCTGCCGGGAGGCTTGCCTGAAAGACGCCGGACATACGAGCGGCGGCCAAATGGAGATACGTTCTGAACTCAAAAATATGGTTTCCTTCAAACAGCTTAACCTGTTGCATGACTGGCCC
This sequence comes from Alphaproteobacteria bacterium, assembly GCA_013152755.1. Taxonomy (GTDB): domain Bacteria; phylum Pseudomonadota; class Alphaproteobacteria; order Sphingomonadales; family Emcibacteraceae; genus Paremcibacter. Next base: position 3,832 of record JAADFR010000152.1, on the reverse strand, counting down.
ATGACCGGAAAATTTGATGTAATTTTCTGCCGCAATGTCATGATATATTTCGATCAGGAAACGCAGGATAATCTGGTGCGCCGTTTTGCAGGCCGCCTGAAAGCCGGGGGTTTTCTCTTTGTCGGCCATTCGGAAAGCCTGCTCAGCGTGGCTGATATATTTACCAATATTGGCAAGACAACATATCGGCTATCATCATGACAAAGTACCAAACCCGCCACCCAAAAGGAAAAGATATACCCTGGACGGAACGCCGCTCCCGGGATGTCTTTGATGATATTCCGGCGGGGTCATGTTATTTCGATCAGAAACTTGGCCGGACCATTCATAAAATCAATGAAGGTGGTTTTTGTGTGTTGAGCCGGTCGGATCATGTGATCATGACCACGCTCGGGTCGTGCATTGCGGTTTGCATGTATGATCCGGTCATGCAGGTGGGCGGTATGAATCACTTTCTTCTGCCGGAAGAAAAGAACAATGCCGATAAAAATACCTATAATATGCGCTATGGCAACCACGCCATGGAAGTTCTGCTCAATGAGATACTAAAACGCGGCGGACAGAAAGAACGCCTTGTTCTCAAGGCCTTTGGCGGCGGCAATGTATTGTCGCTCACCGCCAATATAGGCTCCCATAATCAACAGTTTTTAAAGCAGTATATTGCCGATGAGGGGCTTGTGCTGGACATGTGTGATCTGGGCGGCGATTTCCCCCGCCGCCTTGCCTTCTACCCGTCCAGTGGCAACGCTTATGTCAAAATTCTGCGCCGGGTCAGTGACCTTGACATACATAGCCGGGAAGAAACCTATCGGCAAAAGGCCGTGCAAGAAAGCCATAACAGTCAGATTGATTTGTTTCAGGAAGGCCGGACATGACAGGAAAAATACGCATCGTGATTATTGATGATTCCCGCCTGATCAGGACAATGATAAAATCCATTCTTGCCCGTGATCCGTCCCTCGACGTGGTTGGCGAGGCCGCCGACCCTTATGAAGCCCGGGAGAGAATCAAACAGCTTAATCCGGACGTGGTGACCCTTGATGTGGAAATGCCGCGCATGGACGGCTTGTCTTTTCTGGAAAAGATAATGTCCCTGCGGCCCATGCCGGTGATCATGCTGTCAACCCTGACCCAGAAAGGCACGGACGTGACCCTGCGCGCTCTGGAACTGGGGGCCGTTGATTATGTGGCGAAACCGTTGGATCAGAATTTTGACACTATTGGCACGGAACTCATCGCCAAAATTAAAATTGCCAGCACGGCAAATATTCAGCCCGGCGGCAAGACGCATTCTACCAACCAGACCCTTAAACCTCTTGCGGCCATACCCCATTGCACGAAAAAGTTAATTGCCATCGGGGCCTCGACAGGCGGTATTGAATCCCTGTATGAGATTATCCTGCGTTTGCCCGCCAACTGTCCGCCCGTAGTCATCGCCCAGCATATTTCCAAAGGATTTTCCGCCCGTTTTGCCTTGCGGGTCAATAAGGTGGCCCCTGTCCGGGTCAAGGAAGCGGAACAGGGTGAAATTCTTGAAACAGGCACCGTCTATATGGGCCAGGGCGGCCAACATCTGACCATCAACAAAACGCCGCGCGGTCTGGTCTGCCAAATTACAGCGGATACGGCGGAAGAAAATTACCGGCCCTCTGTTGACCGGCTTTTCCATTCAGTGGTCACTGCGGTCGGTGCCAATGCGGTAGGGGTCATCCTGACCGGAATGGGAAAGGACGGGGCGAAAGGGCTTTTGGCTATGCGCGCTGCCGGGGCCATCACATTGGGTCAGGATGAAGCCAGCGCCATCGTTTATGGCATGCCCAAGGCTGCCATGCTCATCGGTGCTGTGGAAAAACAAGTCGCCTTATGCCATATGGCTCGGGAAATCATCTCATCCTGTGCGGGCAAACCATTGATACGGAAGGCCGTAAGTCATGGCTGATAAAATTACGCTTTCCTCATTGAACCAGAGGGATATGGAAGACATCCGGCAGGCCGCCCTGTCCAATATTTCCCGTGAGATCATAAAGCTCTCAGACTTTATAGAAAGTAATATTTCCTGCCTGTCCGATGCCTTTATGGCGTTGGCCAACGGGTCAAAAGAACCGGAAGATGCTATTAATCACATGATATATACCCTGCAATTTCAGGATCGCGCACGCCAGAATATGCAGGCCATATCGGCGGCCCTTGATATTATCCTCAGACTGTCTGGCCCGATGAAGGAGACTTTTTCACAAGGAAATTCTGCGGTAAAAAAGAATATTTCTCTTCTGACAACATTGGCAAAGGATGCTCCTCAAAAGGGATTGGACCAGAGATATTTACTGGAAATATTTACCGGGGTGATTGATGTAGGCTCAGAAGAGTCTTCTCGCCCGCCAGAAACAATATTATTTTAAAATTTAAATTTCGAATTTTGTCGACAGGACAATGGATGAGGTGGTTTTTTTAACCCCGTCCATCCGGCCTATTTTATCCAGTGTGCTATCGATTTCTTCGGTTGTTTCAGCCTTGACCAGCGTGATCATATCGTAAATACCACTCACCGCATAAACCGCCTTTATCAGGGGGATTTTCTTCAGGTTCTGTAAAATCTGATCAGCAAATTTGGGGTTGAGCTGCATCGACACATGGGCCGTGATCTGACGGGTGGCATGGGCCTCATTCAGGCGGATGGTATAGCCGCCGATGATGTTTCTGTCCTCCAGCCGCCGAAGCCGGTCCTGCACCGTGGACCGCGACACCCCAAGCTTCCGGGCCAATGCCGTCATGCTTTCCCGGCCATTACTGACCAGCAGGTTAATCAATCTTTGATCCGTGTCATCCATGAGGTGAAAATGACGGTAAAAGCGCCAAAAGGCAAGTTAAAAACAATCATATTGTGCGCACAGAAAAAAGGGCTATAGTATTTTCAAATTAAAAAAAATATAGGGATTTAGAATCATGCAACCAGCAAAACATGAACATTGGTCATCGGGCTTTACCTTTCTACTGGCCGCTGTGGGCAGTGCGGTGGGTCTTGGCAATATTTGGCGTTTTCCATATGTGGTTGCCGAGAATGGCGGCGGGGCCTTTGTCCTGATCTATATCGCCATTGTTGTGGTCTTTGGTATCCCGTTGTTGATGTCCGAACTGATGATCGGACGCAGTGCGCAGAAACCGCCGCTCGGGGCCGTGAAAAGCTTTGGCGACTCCAAGGTTCAATGGTTATGGAACGCGCTGGGCTGGTCCTATTTGCTGGTGCCTTTGGGGATTTTGACCTTCTATACGGTGGTGGCCGGATGGACCCTTGATTATGCTCTAGGTATGAGTATTGGTACCTTTAACAATCTGGAAAAAGGTGCATCGGCCACAATGTTTCAGGAGCTTCTGGCCAGTCCGGTCAAGCTCATTCTCTGGATGACCGTAGCCATTGGCATTACCGTTGCCATCGTGGCCCGGGGGTTGAAAAACGGTCTTGAAACCACGGTAAAAATCCTGATGCCGGCCCTGTTTGTCATCCTGATTGTCCTTGTACTTTATGCCTCTATCACCGGGGATTTTGCCCGCAGCTTCGCCTTTATGTTCGAGCCGGATTTTTCTAAAATAACGCCCAAACTGGTGCTTTACGCGGCGGGACAGGCCTTTTTCTCCCTGTCTCTGGGTAGCGGGGCGATCATGGTGTATGGCTCTTACCTGACCCGGGATATTTCCATTCCAAAAATGGCCGTCGGCGTCGCCTTTGCCGATACCGGGGTTGCCTTGCTGGCTGGCTTTGCCATCTTCCCCATTGTCTTTGCCTTCGGGGTAGATCATGCCGCCGGGCCGGGACTGGTCTTTGTCACCCTGCCCA
>JAADFR010000151.1 GCA_013152755.1 Alphaproteobacteria bacterium | reverse complement strand
TCCTGCGCTCTGCTGATTAGCGCCGAGGGACGGCAGTCGCCGCTCCGGGACAAGATGGGCATCAAGGTCCGCAACTGGGATTATCACCAGACGGGCATTGTCACCACGGTGGCCCATGAAATTGATCACCAGGGCACCGCCTATGAGCGTTTCTACCCCAGCGGCCCCTTTGCGATCCTGCCGCTCCGGGACAAGAGGTCATCCATTGTCTGGTGCGAACCACCGGCACGGGCAAAGACCATCATGGGCCTGTCTGATGCGGGTTTTGATGCGGAGCTTGCCAAGAAATTCGGTAATTTTCTGGGCGAGGTTAAACATATGGGTAGGCGGTGGTCCTATCCGCTATCCTCCCAACTGGCAGATGATTATGTGGCGGCGCGTTTCTGCCTGATCGGCGATGCGGCCCATGGTATCCATCCCATTGCGGGGCAGGGATTTAACCTTGGCCTGCGGGATATTGCCGCCCTGACTGAGGTGTTGGTCGAGGCCAAGCGGCTGGGCGGTGATCTGGGGTCTGAACTGACGTTGGAGCGTTATGTGCGCTGGCGGCGGACCGACAATAACATACTGGCCTTTGGCATGGATGGCCTGACCCGGCTGTTTTCCAATGACATCACCCCGATCCGCCTTGCCCGTCAGGCGGGCCTTGCCGTGGTCGGTGAAATCCCGCCGCTCAAAAAATTCTTCATGCGTCATGCCCGGGGCACCGTGGGCAAATTGCCAAAGCTGCTCAAGGGTGAAGAAATCTAGTTTGCCTCTCCTGCCAATTTGTCATCCTCGGGCTTGACCCGGGGATCCATGTTGGCGGCGGGTTGAGTATAATTCTTATTCAATCTCTCTGGCTTCTTCGATGAGCATAATCGGGATGCCATCACGAACGGGAAAGGCGAGGCCCGCCTTGTCGCTGATCAATTCCCCGGCCTTTTCGTCATAGCGCAGACTGCTTTTGGTGAGGGGGCAGGCCAGTATCTCCAGCAGTTTGGGATCAACCTTGCCGAAATTTATTTTTGGGCTGTCTTTTGCATCCGTCATCATGTCATCCTGTGATCATTGTAAAATCTTATTGACCTGCCCTGTCTGTCCGCTGGACAGGTCAAAGGCCATTATTTTCAGCATCAAATCAACCCGCCCGGCCAGACTGACCGCTTCCAGCAGGGCCTGTTTTTCGGCTTCACTAAAGGGACATATCATGGCAAGCGCGCTGACCAGTTCCTCATCGCACGCCCTTTCCAGAGCCTCCCACCGGGGAATGATATTATGGAGCCGCAAATATTTCTCCACGCTCAGCACCAGATCCTTGCGCGGAATATCGTCTGACCGGGGGGGCAGGGCGCAATCCTCCTGAAATCTGTCATACAATACCCGGACCTGCCGAAAGGTTTGATGGCGGGGCAGTTCCTCCACAATATCATAACGGCTCAGGCCGGTCAGTATGATGGTCAGGCCGCCGTCCGGCTTTTCTGTCAGGTCGGAAATCATGCCGACACAGCCGGTGATATAGAGCGGACGATTGCGCGGGGCGGTGCCATATTGGTCATTGCCTTCCTGGGCGGTCAGGGGAGAGAGGACGGGCTGTATCATTCCGATCAGCCCGTTCTTTTCGCGGGCATAATATACCATATCCAGATAACGGGGTTCAAAAATATTGAGCGGTAAATGTCCCTTGGGCAACAGCAAAGCCCCGGTTAAAGGAAAAACCGGTAACTTTTCTGGTAATCGGTCCAGTTCAAACACTGTTGCTGTCCTTTGGTCGTTATCCTCTGATCAGGCGAAAAGAATGCTCGACAGTTTTTTGCGCATTTTAACCGTGAAGGGGTCCATGGGTCCGGCGATTTCAAAAAATTTCACCAGCTGCTTGCGCGCCCCGTCCTCATTCCAGCCCCGGTCCCGGGAAATGATGGTCAGCAGATGATCTGCGGCCGCTTCCTGATCACCACTTGCCCATAAAATCAGCGCCAGATCGAAACGGGCCTGATGGTTGTCGGCATCGTCCTTTATGGCTTGTTCCAGCGCGGCGGCATCGCCAAGGTCCGCCAGCTGCCCCGCCATATCCAGTGCCGCCCGGGCGGCAGTGATGGCCGCATCATTCTCATGTTGTTTCGACGTGCTGTCCAGAACGGCTTTGGCATTTTCCAGATCACCCAGTTGGATCAGGCTCTGGGCCAGTCCGGCACGGGCCGGAGCATTTTCCGCTTCTATCTGGAGAATTTGGGAATAAAGTTCGGCGGCATTCTGAAAGTCGCCGCCGTCAAACAGCGTGGCGGCCTGTTCGATCATCTGTTCCGTGGGGGAAGGTTGCATTTCGGGGGCGAAGCGGGCGATAAATTCCTTGACCTCGGCTTCTGTTTTTACCCCGGCAAAGGCATCCACGGGCCGTTGCCCGGAAAAGACCACCACCGTCGGGACCGACTGGATTTTCATCTGGACGGCAAGCTGTTGATTCTTTTCAAAATCGATTCGCACCATTTGAACTGCGCCGCCTGCCTGCTGGACAATTTTTTCCAATATGGGGGTGAGCTGTTTGCAGTTCTCGGACCAGCTTGAATAGAAACTGACCAGAACCGGGGTAGCCGTGGATTTCTCGATCACATCCGCCATAAATGTGGACATGTCACCGTCCTTGATCAAAGCCGTTGTTTCCCCGCCATTTGGCACGTTCGGATCCTGCATGTATATTCCCTAACTTTCACTTGATTTGTCATTATAGACGTAATCACAAGGATTATCAAAATTCAAAGAGTTGTTTATATTGCCTGCATTTTTAGCGGAAAAAAGCGCAGTTGCAAGCAAATGATGTTTTTTTGAAATTACCCTTGATTTTGGCCTTGTAATGGCTATTATCCGCCGCACAGTCCGGCAACGGGCTGATCGTTTTTGGAGTGCGGGCGTAGCTCAGGGGTAGAGCATAACCTTGCCAAGGTTAGGGTCGTGAGTTCGAATCTCATCGCCCGCTCCAAAAAATTCTGGATATTCAGACCGTCAACTCAACCATTACCGGCGCATGGTCGGAGGGTTTTGTCCAGCCGCGCGCGGCTTCCAATACCGCCATGCTTGTCATATTGTCCTTCAGGGCCGGGCTGGTCCAGACATGGTCAAGGCGGCGGCCTTTGTCGGCGGCCCGCCAGTCCTTTGCCCGATATGACCACCAGCTGTATAGCCGGGCCGGTTCGGGCACGAAATGGCGCATGACATCAAACCAGTTATGGGCGGCCATCAAGGTCATCATCTTTTCACATTCCAGCGGCGTGTGGCTGATCACTTTCAGCAGCTTTTTATGGGACCAGACATCGCTCTCATAGGGCGCGATGTTTAAATCCCCCACCAGAATATGGCGGGCGCCCTTAGGCAGCGCCTCGGACCAGGCCGTCATTTCATCCAGAAAATTCAGCTTATGGGCAAATTTATCGTTGATGGCCGCATCTGGCACCTCGCCGCCAGCGGGGACGTAGAAATTATGCAGCCGGATATTGCCCGGCAGGCCGACCTCAATATGGCGGGCATCGCCCTTGGCGCACCAGTCGATACGGGACGTCTTTTCCAGCGGCAGGCGCGACATGACCGCCACCCCGTTATAGGATTTCTGCCCCGCAATGGCATGATGGATATAGCCCCGTTCGGTAAAATATTCCGCCGGGAACATATGGTCCTGAACCTTGGTTTCCTGAAAACAGATCACATCGGGGCCATAGTCCGTCATCAGCTGTCCCACCTGATCAATACGCGCGCGGACCGAATTTATATTCCAGGTCACAAGTTTTATTTTTGTCATACTCTGCCTTAAAAAATATTTGCCTTAGAAAATATTAAATGTATTGCCCATCACGCCCAGCGGCCACCATCCGGTTTCAAACATCTGATATTTCAGGGTGAAAGGATGGGCCTCATCGACGCCTGCGGCAATGACCAGCGCCGCCTGAAAACAGGCCTGTACGCCTTCGCCAATGGCGGCCTTCATCAGCTCCTCATCATGCATGCCCCAGCGGTCCGCCGCGGCCATGACCCCTTCGCTGACATATTCCGAGGCCACGCTGGTCACATGGGCCAGCACCATCTCCAGAAGTTTCGGGTCAATGGTATCGGTAACCTCAACCGTCAGGGCGGCCATGAGCTGTTGCTCCACCTCCCAGAAGGGGCTGTTCCAGTCATTGGTTTCAAGGGAATAGGCGGCCTCCTGCCAGTCGCCGACCTCTGCCGGGGTGGCCTCGGGAAAACCCAGAACGTCCAGATAGGTCCGCGCCTTGTCCAGCACGTCCTGCTCCAACGGCTCGCCCACATAACGGAACCAGTCCGTACGCGGGATTAACTTGGTAAAACGCGATACCAGTACAAGGGTCGGATAATCGCCGAGCGCATCTATTTCTACATCATCTTCATCCATAGGGGAGAGTTATAAATCATTGACCACGGGCCGCAAGATAAAAAGGTGACTTGATAAAAAGTTGCCCGGCCAGAGACTGACCGGGCAGTTTTGTGCATTTCGCACGTACAAGAGGAAGGGGGAGGGAAAAACCTCTTGTAGTTAGCCGGAACAACAACGGTCTGAGGAAGGAATGACCGCATGTCTGTCGGTTCCAAGCTATAACATATATGGGAAATGTTTTTTCTAATTCAAGGGTGAAAAGGGACATTTATGACTACTTATTGCTGAAAGTCTTTGAGTAATAAGTAGTCATAAATGTAGTTTGTAAACTTGCTTGTGTTGCCTTGTTGTTTTAAGTGTAAAATATTCTGACAACTGTCAGAATATTTTACACTATTTGCTGCAAGAAGAACCTTAAACCGCAGGAGTCCGCCCTTTCCTGAATTGGCATATTTATTGCTTATTAATTATGAAATTTAGAAAGTCATAATATAAAATATTTTAAAGGGTTGAGAATGAAATTTAGTAAAATCGCAAGTATTGCTATTGGTCTTGGGATGCTATCCAGTCCTGTTCTGGCAGGTACAATTAACCTATACCAAACAATTAACTTAAACCAGTTTTTGAATGATCAAAATCCAACAATTTCCGGAAGTTTTGATTTAAGCACAGCCTTATCAGGAATTGCTGATGCTTCTGATATGACTAACGTTAGTGCGAGAATTATTGCCTATGGTTATTCTACTGTGGACAATATTAGGACAGAGACTTATGGAGACTATTACTTTCTAGGTAGCGAAGTAAGACAAACTTTCCCCGGGGCTAGTTACACAGAGTCCTATTCATGTGGTTTTAGCACCTGTTACCGTACCATTATCGTTCTTCCCCGGTATGCAAGAGATGATTTTTATGCCAGAGATCATGATATAAGAAACATAGATAATGTGATTGATGAGATGATGGTGGAAATTGGGTCTACCACCTACACTGATACCGTAGATGCTCACAGAACAAATTACCGTTACACACGATTAAGAGAATCTGTATCTGGCACGAATGGTGGCGGATATACATATTTATATGCAGATGAAAGAACTACAACAGACCAATATTTTGGTAGGCTATACTTGAATCAGGATATATCCGGGCTTATTGCCTCATCAATTGATTTTACACAGGATATCCTGAATTGGTCGATGTCGGCACCTTTGGGCCAATTTCAAGCCCAGCAGATTAATTTACAATTGTCCTTTAATACAGCAACCATTGCCGCAAATATTCCTGAGCCGGGTATGGCTTACTTGTTTGGCATTGGTTTTGCTTTTATGGGATGGCGGGCCAGAAAATCATCTGGAACAGAGTTGAGGGGTGGAAAGTAATCATCATCACCATTGATCTTTAACATCAACATTGTAAAGTCATCTCACACAGTTTGTCTCAGGGAAAACAATGTTGGATCTTGCCGAAATACAGGAATTTATAGACTGTTCCCAGAAAGCAACAGATATAGATCAGCTGATGGCACTTTTTGCCAAAAAGATTGCGCCGTTGGGTTTTGATAAATTTACCTGCATAACCATGGCCGATCCGGACCTGCATAAGCAGGAAACCCTGATGCTGCTCCATTGGCCGAAAGAGTGGCTCGACTATTATATGCAGAACCATTATGAGCAGCATGACAGAATTTTTCAAATTGCCCTGAAACGATCTCTGCCCTTTAAATGGACCGATGATTTTGTCCAAAAAGATATGACCAAACCTCAATTGAAAATTTTTAACGAAGCCGCAGAGGTGGGCATCATAAACGGCTATACCATCCCCATTTATGGGCCGGACACCCTGCCGGCCTGTGTCAATATTGTCGGGCAGGATCTGGACACGTTGACCCCGCCGTTTTCCCCGGCCTGCATCTGATGGGGGTGTATCTGCATTCTGCGGCCACCAGAATTTCCAACAGCTATAAGAAAAAGCATGATTATGCGCCCTTGACCCCAAGAGAAACCGAATGCCTCAAATGGGTGTCGTCGGGCAAAACAAATTGGGAAATCGGCAAGATACTCAATATCAGCCAGACGACCGTCCGAACCCATATTGACAATGTTAAGGAAAAATTCGGCGTCATCACTTCCACTCAGGCCGTTGCCATTGCAATCTCCGAAGGCGTGATCGCATTTTAACCGCGCTAAAAGGTAAATCCTCAATTTTGAGGAGTAGCCGCCGAGTCATAATTTTTGCATAGTCTCTCCATTGAGGAACGCGGAATGTTGTTTCAGTTAAATAGTTTGTTTCTTGGGTGGAAAATATTGAATGGTCTATTTGGTATTTTTTACAAACTATTTACACCTCCCCCATATCAAAAAAACAAACCTGTTGGGCTGGACCGGGATCAGTTCCGTAACATTATTATTATCATGGGATGGGGCCAGAGTTTGATCTCATTTGTTCTATTTCGCCATCCAAATTGTCAGCAAAGACCCGATGATCGACCCAACGAAGGTGGTGGCTAATATGAGCAGAATAACCCCCAAATCGGATTTTGGCATAAAATAGGGGCGGTGGCTTTCCGGGTCCACAATCAAGGCTGATTGGTCAACCTCCAGCGTGGCCGCCAAGGCCATGACCGTTTCCGGGGCCGCCGCGCCCATGGTTTCAACCCGTTGAATTGTGCGTAAATTTACCTCACAGACATCCGCCAGATGCTGCTGGCTCCAGCTTTTCCTGGTTCTCAGGCGTTTTATGGTCTCTCCGTTGATTTCCATATCTATTGCCCCCGTATCTGTCCTGTTACCCGATCCATTTCACAAATGCCTCCACCAAAGATACACTTGAATAGCCGACAATCACCCCAAGCCCCAGAAAGACGGCCATGATACCCATTAACTTCACCCCACTACCCTTATACATGATTTGCTCTTCCTGCCGCATCAGCGTACCATTTTTATAGAGTGAACATGCAATGCCCCCCCGTAACAGCGAGGTTATGGCAAAGGTCACTTTATAGTTATCATCGCCCTTTTTAAACAGATGGTGCGTGGTAAAGCCAAAACTTCTTATATCAGAGACAATTTCATCATTATAACGGACTGTTTCCTTGCCGGAAATAGCACTGCCAAAGACCTCTATTTCATTATCGCCGTCCCTGAACAGGAAAATATATCCTTTGCCATATGTCGGTTTATCCTGAGTGGTGTCCGTTGGGATCGTGTCGTGTTCTGTAATATTCATTTGTCTTCCTTCATGTTAAATTTTCGTTAGGCAGATAAAACCACAAAACAAAAATTTCAGTGACGACATAATTACGACATTGGGCAACAAACTGTATGACAGCAAACTGTCATATGGTTAATCCATTGGAATAGAAGCGTTAAATTTATATTTTTGAGGCCATGGGAGACGAATTGTCTTTGAGGCTGACCTTTTCTCATGGCGGTAGGGTGAGGATAATGGCAAAGGTGATGAAAAACGTGTGTTGATACTTATGGATAGACTGTAAAAAATCCTGACAAACTGTCAGGATTTTTTACAGTTTTCGACCCAGCAAGAATCACATATTTCCCTATCACATTGATTGTAAAAGTTCTTTTAATATGGCGCAATATTTGCATGATCCTTTATCGTTGTAAGTATGTCGCTTGCTGTGGGTTGAAAATATTGCCATTTAGGTGTGTTCGTTGGAGTAAAATTTGTATTGGGAATAATCAACATCAAAGTAAATAAAAAATATAAAGGAAATATAGTTATGAAAAATACCAAATTTTATATTGGAATACTGTTGTTGCTCTCATCATCTGTCGTGAATGTGTCAAATGCGACGGTTATAAATACTACGGTTGACGGCAGTGATGCCATATGGCTTGCGGGCCGGACAGATTTAACTATTCCGGATGCCAGCGCATCATGGCCTGGTGGGCTAATACGTCATTCTGGCGCCACTCCGGAAGAAATTCAGGAAACGCTGCCCCCGGAATTTTCCGTGTCAGCGGGAGATGTCATTAGAGTTTTAGATCCGGCGGATGGCGCGATCAGCTTTTTTAATGGTTTCGGCGGAGTTGAGTTTGGACCACAGGGGAACGGTACTCCCGGTAGCAGCAGCATCTCATCTTTTGGGGGCATTAGTGGATACTTTGGCACCCAGGGGGCTTTGGTAGGTTTATTTCTTGATAATAATATTCCCAATGGTACGGCACCTTCTACGCTAAACTTTTCACTTGGTGGACTTGGTGTCGATTTTACTGAATTATCGCCCGGTCTGGGACAGGTTTTCTTTATTGGAGATGGCGTTACGTCAGGTAATGTGTTTCAGAAATTTACCGCCCCGACGGGTGCGACCCGTTTCTTCGTCGGAATAACGGATGCATTTGGCTTTAACGGCGCGCCTGGCGCATTTGACGATAATGATGGTTCATATCGTATCACCGTTGGTATTAATGCAATTCCAACGGCTGTTTCTGCCCCTGAAACAGCGGCATTGTTTCTGTTTGGATTGATGGGTATGGTTTTTGCGAGGCGCCGCCGTAGCTAGACCCTGAACAGACAATTATTAATATTGAATTTGGCAACGGCCTTCGGGTCGTTGCTTTTTTATTATTTCTGCGGGTCTTTATCCCATTGGTAACAAAATTGAAAGCTAATGCCCAATTATCAGAGTTTGCCAGCCCCTATTCAAACGCCTCTTCCCATGAGCCTTCGGTGGAGGCTTTGGAATATTCTGTGGCGCGGTTTTCGAAGAAATTTACATGCTCAATGCCGTTGAGAATTTCATCCATCCAGGGCAGGGGGTTAATGCCGACAAAATATATGGGGGAGAGGTTAAGCTGGGTCAATCGGCGGTCGGCGATATAGCGGATGTAATCCTTGACCTCTTTGGCGGTCAGCCCCTCAATATCGCCCATTTCAAAGGCCAGATCAATGAAGGCATCTTCATGGGTCACGATGGTCTGGCAGGCCTGGGTCAGATCCGCCTGCAATTTGTCGGTCCAGACCTCCGGGTTTTCCTGCACAAAGGTATGGAACAGCTTAATGATGCTGTTGGTATGGAGCGATTCGTCCCGCACCGACCAAGTGATAATCTGGCCCATGCCCTTCATCTTGCCAAAGCGGGGAAAATTCATCAGGATGGCGAAAGAGGCAAATAATTGCAGCCCCTCGGTAAAGCCACCGAACACGGCCAACGTCTTGGCAATATCTTCCTTGCTGTCCACGCCCCATATCTGCATATAGTCATATTTGGCCTTCATCTCATCATATTTGAGGAAGGCCTCATATTCTGTTTCCGGGATGCCCAGCGTATCAAGCAGATGGCTATAGGCCGCCACATGGATGGTTTCCATATTGGAAAAGGCCGCCAGCATCATCTGAACCTCAGTTGGTTTGAACACCTGGGTATAATGGCGCATGTAACAGTTATTGACCTCCACATCGGCCTGGGTGAAAAAGCGGAAAATCTGCATCAGCAGGTGTTTTTCGCCCTCGGTGATGTTCATGTTCCAGTCCTTGACATCATCGGCCATGGGGACTTCTTCGGGCAACCAATGGACCCGTTGCTGGGTCAGCCAGGCATCATAGGCCCAGGGATACTGAAAGGGTTTGTAAACAATGCGTTCCTCTAACAGGGACATTCGGCAATTACCTTAACTTAAAAAATAAAATTTAAAACGACGGGCAGGCCAGATATTCTTGACGAGACCTTATGGACAAGCCCTTATTGACAAGACAGGCATTCTTCATAATTTGCTGTCTCTACCATCACCTTTTCCGGCTGGTGAAGGGGCCGCGTTTCCTTGCCCACGGTGGTGGCGGATTCCACGCTCTCCGCCCGTTGAATAGACAGGGAGCGGCAATAATAAAGGCTTTTCACGCCTTTTTTCCATGCCTGAAAATGAACCTGATGCAGGTCGCGTTTATGAACGTCGGCGGGCAGGAATACATTGACCGACTGGGCCTGATCCACCATGGGGGCGCGATCAGCAGCATGTTCAATGACCCAGCGCTGATCCAGTTCAAAGGCCGTTTTGAATACATCCCGCTCAAGATCATTGAGAAAATCCAGATGCTGAATAGAGCCACCATTGATGGTGATCGAGGTCCAGACCTCATCCGTATTTTTGCCCTTTTTGTCCAGCAGTTTGGTCAGGGCGCGGCTGCGCACATTAAAGGAACCGGACAGGGTTTTCTGGGTAAAGCTGTTGGCGGCAATGGGTTCAATGCCGGGGCTGGCCCCGCCGCAGATGATTGAAATGGAGGCCGTTGGTGCGATGGCGGTCTTGTTGGAGAAACGCTCCATAATGCCGTAATCCGCCGCATCGGGGCAGGCACCTTTTTCCTCGGCCAGCATTTTGGACGCCGCATCAACGCCGTTTTGAATATGCTTGAATATACGCTTGTTCCAGACCTGCGCCATGACGGATTCAAACGGGATCATCCGGTCTTGTAAGAAGCTGTGAAAGCCCATGGCCCCAAGGCCCACACTGCGCTCACGTGATGCGGCATAGGTGGCGCGGGCCATGCTGTCGGGCGCGCGCTGAATGAAATCCTCCAGCACATTATCCAGAAACCGCATCAGATCGGTGATGAACAGGTCATTATCCTGCCATTGGTCATAGGTCTCAAGGTTGATTGACGACAGGCAACAGACCGCCGTACGTTCCTTGCCCAGATGATCCATGCCCGTGGGCAGGGTAATCTCACAGCACAGGTTTGATGTTTTCACATTCAGGCCTGCCAGCTTGTGATGCTCCGGAATTGCGTTATTCACATGGTCGCTGAACAGCATATAAGGCTCGCCGGTTTCAATGCGCGCCGTCAGCATCCGTATCCATAATGCCCGCGCCGAAATGGTTTTCTGTACGCTTTGATCATGGGGGCTGAGCAGAGCCCAGTCCTCGTCATTCTCCACCGCCCGCATGAAGGCATCGGAAATGGCAATGCCATGATGCAGATTGAGCGCTTTACGGTTTGGATCCCCGCCTGTGGGCCGGCGGATTTCGATAAATTCTTCAATTTCCGGATGATTAACCGGCAGATAGACCGCCGCACTGCCGCGCCGGAGCGAGCCTTGGGAAATGGCCAGGGTCTGGCTGTCCATCACCCGGATGAAAGGAATGATGCCTGACGTCTTGCCATTGGTGGATACATCTTCGCCAATGGAGCGCAGATTGCCCCAATAGCTGCCAATGCCGCCGCCTTTGGACGCCAGCCAGACATTTTCATTCCACAGGGTCACAATGCCCTGAAGGCTGTCATTGGCTTCGTTCAGAAAACAGGAAATAGGCAGGCCGCGTTTGGTGCCGCCGTTGCTCAAAATGGGGGTGGCGGGCATGAACCAGAGCTTGCTGATATAGTCATAGAGCCGTTGGGCATGGGCTTTGTCATCGCTGTAAAAGCTGGCCACCCGGGCAAAAAGATCCTGATAATTCTCGCCGGGCATCAAATATCGATCCGTTAAGGTTGCCTTGCCAAAATCGGTAAGCAGATCATCCCTCTCCGGAATAGTCTCTACCTGCCAATGATCTTTTACCTGTACGGCTTCCTTAAATAACGTCGCTGCCACTCTTTAAACTCCCACATTTCTATGCATTTTTGCAAGATTCGTGAATCAACCTACCCTTATACCACATAATCCTCTGTTCTGGATGACCATATATGTATAATGCAAAAATATTATTTGTTCGATTGCGAGGCTGTAATTACCCTGAAATTCCGACGCAAAATCGCTGTAATATTTGACCCTTTTATAGCCTGTAGACGCTAGAGCCTTATAGAATAACGATAATCCGGTTCCGAACCCCTTTAAATCACCCTCGACACAAGATATGGTATTTTGACCCTGCCGCAATGTCAACAACTAGTATTCATCCTTTTTATCTTGACTTTCCGCAACCCCGGAGAAATCCGCAAAAAAGGTTAAAATTTTACCTAAAAAAATAATTATCAGTTCACGGTTAAAAATATTTGCCATGAGATTACAGCCACGCAAGCCTCACGGTGACCCGGGCCATTTTTTATTTTGCCGTTAAAGTCTTGTAAAAAAGTATTTTTTTGATATTTTTTTACCATATGAACAAACTATTTCTGATGATTTACTTGATTTTCACCGCATTTATCAGTAGAAAATACGCAAGCCTGTCGCAAACTGGCAGTTAATTTTGCGGACATGGCCCAAAACTGTAGATAATTTACGTCAGATTTTTGCCCTCACTTGCCCAAAGCGAGATGAAATTCTACGGCCGGCATATAAGAACAATGATACAGTCATAATACTGTATAAAAAGTGCCATAGAATTAAAGCATCAAAACTGGCTTTAAAGCAAAAGACTAAGATCCGGTCTGTCTTTATGATTTAAAGATGGTCTGGATTTGTGCGCAAAAAATATTATTTGAAGACTTTGCAAGAACGAGGAGTATTTTCGGGAATGACCCATAAGGTGCCATTAAACACAACCGGCCTGCCAAAGGCTCAGGGCCTCTATAACCCCCAAAATGAACATGATAATTGCGGCATTGGTTTTGTCGCCAATATCAAGGGCGTTAAAAGCCATGACATCATTGCCAATGGCTTGAAAATACTGGAAAACCTCACCCATCGCGGGGCCGTTGGCGCGGATCCCCTGTCCGGTGACGGCGCTGGAATATTGATTCAGATGCCCGATGATTTTATGCAGGCCGTGGCCAAGCAGGAAAAAATCAACCTGCCAAAGTTTGGTGAGTACGGCGTATTGGTGGTGTTTCTGCCCCATGAAAAAGCCATTGCCAATAAAATCAAAAAAACATTTGAAAATCTGGTGGATCAGGAAGGCCAGAAATTTCTGGGCTGGCGCAAGGTGCCAACCAACAACAGCGGTTTCAGCGACGGGGTCAAAGCCTCTGAACCGGCGATCCTTCAGGGCTTTGTCGGAATCGGCGATGATTGTAAAACCAACGCGGGCTTTGAATTAAAGCTCTATCTGATCCGCAAACAGCTATCCAATATCGTCTTTGATATGGACGATGATACAGAACATTATTATGCCTGTTGCTGCTCTAGCCGCACTCTGCTCTATAAGGGGATGTTGCTGGCCACGCAGGTCGGGGTCTATTACGATGACCTGAAAGATGAGCGCATGACATCTGCGTTGGCGCTGGTTCATCAACGTTTTTCCACCAACACCTTCCCCACATGGGGACTGGCCCAGCCCTTTCGCATGGTCTGTCATAACGGCGAGATCAATACGGTGCGCGGCAATGTGAACTGGATGGCGTCCCGGCGTTTCAGCATGGAATCCACCGTCCTTGGTGATGATCTGGAAAAGCTCTGGCCTCTGATCCCCGAGGGGATTTCAGACACCGCGAGCTTTGACAATGCGCTGGAACTGCTGGTGGCCGGGGGCTATAGCATTGTCCATGCCATGATGATGCTGATCCCTGAAGCCTGGGCCGGAAATCCGCTGATGGATGAGAAACGCCGGGCCTTTTACGAATATCACGCGGCCCTGATGGAGCCATGGGACGGTCCCGCCGCCATGGCCTTTACCGATGGCACCCTGATCGGGGCGACCCTTGACCGTAATGGCTTGCGTCCGGCGCGCTATCTGGTGACCGATGATGACATGGTTGTGCTGGCGTCCGAGATGGGCGTCCTGCCGATCCCCGAAGATAAAATCGTCCAGAAATGGCGATTGCAGCCCGGTAAAATGCTCCTGATCGACACCGCTGAGGGCCGGATTATCAGCGATGCTGAAATCAAGTCCGAACTGAGCGGGGCTTATGATTATGAGGCCATTCTGGCCCGTACCCAAATCAAGCTGGAAGACCTGCCCGCAGAATTTCCGCCGCATCATTCTACCGATGTTCCGCTGTTGAAGCGTCAGCAGGCCTTTGGCTATACGCAGGAAGACCTGAAACTTCTGTTGCCGCCCATGACCACCAGCGCACAGGAAGCTCTCGGCTCCATGGGCACCGACACGCCCATATCGGCCCTGTCCAGCAAATCAAAACTGCTTTATAGCTATTTCAAACAGAATTTTGCTCAAGTGACCAATCCGCCCATTGACCCCATCCGAGAGGAAGCGGTCATGTCATTGGTGTCCTTCATTGGCCCCCGGCCAAACCTGCTGGATCTGGAAGGGGTTGGCACTCACAAAAGACTTGAAGTGCGCCAGCCCATCCTCAGCAATGAGGATTTGGAGAAAATTCGTACCATCGGCGATATTCCCGATAATAATTTCAGAACCGTAACGATCGATGTGACCTATGATGCGTCTGAGGGCGCGGCGGGCATGGATAATGCCATTGAAAGCATCTGTCTTCTGGCCGAGGTATCGGTGATAGAGGGCGATAATATCATCATCCTGTCGGACCGGGGGGTCAGCGATGAACGTATCGCCATCCCGGCCCTGCTGGCCACCTCGGCGGTTCACCATTACCTGATTCGCAAGGGGCTTCGAACCTCTGTGGGGCTGGTGGTGGAAACCGGAGAAGCCCGCGAAGTCCATCATTTTTGCGTTTTGGCCGGATATGGGGCCGAGGCAATAAATCCATATCTTGCCTTTGAAACCATCACCGCGCTGGCCCCGACTTTGGCCGGGGACATCATTACGCCCCGCGATGCTCGCGCCCGCTATACCAAGGCCATTGACAAGGGCATATTGAAGGTCATGTCCAAGATGGGCATTTCCACTTATCAATCCTATTGCGGCGCGCAGATTTTTGATGCGGTGGGCCTGAACAGTGCCTTTATCGAAAAATATTTCACCAAGACCCAAAGTGCTATCGAAGGCGTGGGGCTGAATGAGATTTCCCGTGAGGCAGTCATGCGCCATGACCAGGCCTTCACCGACAGTCTGGTTTACGAAAATGCGCTGGATGTGGGCGGCGAATATGCGGTGCGTATGCGCGGCGAGGACCATATGTGGACCTTTGACAGTATCAGCAACCTGCAACATGCGGTGCGCGGTAACAATGCGGAACAATATGACGCCTATGCTCATAATATCAATGAACAGGCCGAACGGTTACTGACCCCGCGCGGCCTGTTTAAGATAAAACTGGCGGACAAGCCAATTGCTCTGGATAAGGTGGAACCGGCCAGTGAAATCGTCAAGCGGTTTGTCACCGGGGCCATGTCCTTTGGCTCTATCAGCCGTGAGGCCCATACTAACCTCGCCATCGCCATGAACCGCATTGGCGGCAAGTCCAATACCGGAGAGGGCGGCGAGGAACCGGACCGTTTCACCCCCGACCGTAACGGCGATTTGCGCCGCAGTGCCATCAAGCAAGTAGCCTCTGGCCGCTTTGGCGTGACCACCGAATATCTGGTCAATGCGGATGAAATTCAGATTAAGATGGCTCAGGGAGCCAAGCCCGGCGAGGGCGGACAGCTGCCCGGTCACAAGGTGGACGCGGTCATTGCCAAGGTCCGCCATTCAACGCCGGGGGTGGGCTTGATTTCGCCGCCGCCGCACCATGATATTTATTCCATTGAGGATCTGGCACAGCTGATCTATGACCTGAAAAACGTTAACCCCAAGGCCCGGATCAGCGTCAAGCTGGTATCGGAAATCGGGGTCGGCACTGTGGCCGCCGGGGTCTCCAAGGCCAAGGCCGACCATCTGACCATATCCGGTTATGACGGCGGCACTGGGGCCAGCCCGCTCACCAGCATCAAAAACGCCGGAAGCCCGTGGGAAATGGGTCTGGCCGAAACTCAGCAGACATTGGTGTTGAACAAGCTCCGTGACCGTATTTCCGTTCAGGTGGACGGTGGTTTGAAAACGGGCCGGGATGTGATTGTCGGGGCGTTGTTGGGCGCCGATGAATTTGGTTTTGCTACGGCACCGCTGATCGCCAGCGGCTGTATCATGATGCGCAAATGCCATCTGAATACCTGTCCCGTGGGTATCGCGACCCAGGATCCGGTCCTGCGCCGTAAATTCATGGGCAAACCGGAACATGTGGTCAATTATTTCTTCTTTGTCGCCGAAGAAGTCCGTAAAATCATGGCGGAGATGGGGGTCACCAAATTGGATGACATCATTGGCCATTCTGACCTGCTCAGCAAGAATGACGCCATCCGGCATTGGAAGGCAGACGGGCTGGATTTTAGCAAGCTGTTCCATATGCCAAAGACGGAAAAAGCCAGCGATAGATATAACACCGCCCGTCAGGAGCATGATCTGGACCATATATTGGACCGTCGTTTGCTGGAAAAAGCGAAAGACGCGCTGGAGACAAAAACGCCGGTGGTCATTGAGGAAAATATCAATAACACCGATCGCTCCTGCGGCGCGTTGCTGTCC
This sequence comes from Alphaproteobacteria bacterium, assembly GCA_013152755.1. GTDB lineage: Bacteria > Pseudomonadota > Alphaproteobacteria > Sphingomonadales > Emcibacteraceae > Paremcibacter. Next base: position 6,319 of record JAADFR010000151.1, on the reverse strand, counting down.
GGGCGTCTGGCGGAAAAATACGGCTACGCGGGCCTGCCAAAGGGCACCATTCATGTGAAACTGTCCGGCACAGCGGGGCAGAGTTTTGGGGCCTTTGTGGCCAAGGGCGTGACCCTTGAGCTATCCGGGGACGGCAATGATTATGTGGGCAAGGGGCTTAGCGGCGGACAGCTGATTATCTATCCGCCCAAGATCAGCAAAATTGATCCGAAAAACAGCATCATCGTCGGCAATACGGTTCTTTACGGTGCGGTCGGCGGCGAATGTTATTTCCGGGGTGTGGCCGGGGAACGCTTTGCGGTGCGCAATTCCGGGGCCATTGCGGTGGTTGAGGGGGTCGGCGACCATGGCTGTGAATATATGACCGGTGGCTGTGTGGTTGTCATCGGCCAGACGGGCCGCAATTTTGCCGCCGGGATGAGCGGCGGTATCGCTTACGTGTTGGACGAAGCCGGGGATTTTGAGAAACGGTGTAATCTGGCCATGGTGGAGCTGGAGCCTATGCCCGAAGAAGACGACATGGCGCGCAAACATCAGTCCGGCGACCTTGAAAGTCATGGCCGGGTGGATGTTCTGCGCAATAATATGTCCGGCAATGATGTGGAGCGGCTGATGACCCTGCTGGAAAATCATGTGCGCTTTACGGGCAGCAAACGCGCCCGGGCCATTTTGGATAATCAGGAAGAGTATTTGCCGAAATTTGTCAAGGTCATGCCGGTGGAATATCGCCGCGCCTTGCAGGAAATGGCCCCGACCCAAACGGTGCTATCCGCCTATACCGGCCAGACATTGAATTAAGGAGACGAAAAATGGGCAAACCAACCGGATTTATGGATTTTACCCGTCAGGAGAGGACCTATGCCCCCGCCGGGGACCGGGTGCGTCATTATGACGAATTTATCAACCCTCTGCCGGATAATATGGTCTCTTTACAGGGTGGCCGCTGTATGGATTGCGGGATTCCCTTTTGCCATACGGGTTGCCCGGTCAATAATATGATCCCCGACTGGAATGATCTGGTCTGGAAAGACGATTGGAAGAGCGCGCTGGATGTGCTGCACTCCACCAATAATTTCCCCGAATTTACCGGCCGTATCTGTCCGGCTCCTTGCGAGGCTGCCTGTACGTTAAACATTGATGATCAGCCGGTGACCATCAAAACCATCGAATGTGCCATCGTTGACAAGGGCTGGGAAGAGGGCTGGATCACGCCCCACCTGCCACCGGAAAAAACCGGCAGGAAGGTGGCTGTGGTTGGCTCTGGCCCGGCGGGTCTGGCTTGCGCTCAGCAATTGGCCCGCGCCGGACATGAGGTGGCCGTTTATGAGAAAAACCGCCGTCCGGGCGGCTTGCTCCGCTATGGCATTCCTGACTTTAAAATGTCAAAAAAACTCATTGACCGCCGCACTCAGCAAATGGAACAGGAAGGGGTTACCTTCTGGACCAGTATGGAGGTGGGCAAGGATATTCCCGCCCAGCGGTTGGTGGAACATTATGACGCGGTGGTTCTGGCCGGGGGATCAGAACAGCCCCGTGACCTGCCGATTCCCGGACGGGATCTGGACGGGGTTCATTTCGCCATGGATTTCCTGATCCAGCAAAATCAGCGCGGTGCGGGCGAACCGCTGCCCAACAAAAAAGATATTCTGGCCGCTGGCAAGCGGGTCGTGGTCATCGGCGGCGGGGACACGGGGTCCGACTGTGTGGGCACCTCATTCCGTCAGGGGGCCGTATCTGTAACCCAGATTGAAATCATGCCCAAACCACCCCACCGGGAAAACAAGGAGCTGATCTGGCCCAACTGGCCCATGAAGCTGCGTACCTCTACCTCTCAGGAAGAAGGCGCGGACCGGGAATGGAGCGTTGTGACCGCCGAGTTTGTTGCCGGGGAAGACGGCAAGCTGGCGGCCCTGCGCTGTCATCAGGTGGATGAGAAATTCCAGAAAATTGACGGCAGTGAATTTGAGCTGGATGCGGATCTAGTCCTGCTGGCCATGGGCTTTACCAATCCGGTGAAGGAGGGCCTTTTGGACCAGTTGGGCGTCGCCCTTGACGGGCGCGGCAATGTGGCCGCCGATACCAACAGCTACCAGACATCTCTGCCCCAGATTTTTGCCGCCGGTGATATGCGCCGGGGTCAGTCTTTGGTGGTATGGGCCATCCGTGAGGGCCGTCAGGCCGCCCGGGCCGTTGATGAGTTCCTGATGGGAAAATCCAGACTACCCCGGTGATCCATGACGCCGGAACGGGTCTTTTCTTGAGATAAATCAAGGTCCGGTTCGGGTCATAAATTATGCTTTGGAGGATAATAATCCAACCAAAAGGAAAGCATATATATGACCCATATTCATCATACATTGGCCGAAGAATTCAGTGACCATCTGGACAGAATGCATGAGCTGAAACTATCCAATGCCCATTTTGTCAAGCTGCATCAGGCGTATGATACGGTCAATGAGGAAATCAACCGTATCGAGGCCGGGATTGAGGCCGTCGCAGACAATGTTCTGGAAGACCTGAAGAAAAACCGCCTGCGCCTCAAGGATGAGATTTTCGCTCTGATAACCGGTTAGTTTTCAGCACGCTCAAGAACATAAAGCTGAAAGTGTTTTCCGGTTTTTTTATGAAAATACAACAGGCGACCATCTGCGGTAATGGCCGGTGCTTCGGCAAAGCCGGTGATGGCCGTGATCGGTTTAGGGGCGGAAAAGGGGGCCTGTTTGTCAGGTCGCGTGGCGTAATAATTGGTAAATTTCCCGCCGTCCTCATAAGAAAGGCGGGTAAAATATAGCTCCCGCTCGTCCGAGGATAGGGACGCCCCATATTCGACGTCGGCCGTATTGATGTGATTGAATATAGCATTGGAGTGGCTGTCAATTTCGAATTTGCCGTTCTTTAAATGAGCCACCTGAAAATAGGATTGCTTTGGCGGTGCACCATCGCCGAAATAGGTCTGGGTCGTATAGAGGGTCTTGCCATCTGCACTGATTTCCACATCCATATTCAACCAGCCCGGAAGATTTAGGGAAACCTCAGGATGAGCTTTCAGATCACTGACTTGGCCATCCTTAAATTTCCCGCTGTAAAGGGTAGCAAAGCTGTTGGGCTTGCTGTAATTCCGGGTTGAGACAAAATAGAAATTACCCATCCGGTCCATGGTCGGCACGCCGTCCACCTCTGCGCTGTTGACTCCCTTTATCTCGCCCATGAATTTAAAGGTTACATCATTGATTCGCCGGGCATAGAAAATATCCTTGTCGGTTTTTGGATTGTCCCCCGTATCGTTGTTAAAGAACAGATATTGCCCGTCTCCGGTGATAAAGGCCTCCATGACGCTCTGTTTATAGCCCGTGACCGTCACCTGCCTGGGGTTGATAAAGACCGGGGCCGTTTCCGGCATTTCCGGCATCTCCAATGCATTGAAGGACACCAGAATTTTATCCAGCAGACGGTTTGCCGCATCAAACTCGCCTTTATCTGCCAATGTTTTGACATTTTTCATCATGGGAACAATTTTAGAGACATCATCCCCGGCAATCATATGTGCCCGCAATTTCTCCATAGAGATAGCGGCCTTGTCCTGTATCATTTTTATCACTGCGGGTGATGCCGCCTCCGCCGGCGTGGCCAGAAAAATACTGGCCAGACAAAGTAGCAACAGACTAAATCTATGATTGGTCGTCATCTTGTAATCTCCCAAAATCGCCCAATATGGCTATTTTTGCATGGTAAAACATATCCCAAGTAGGATATACCATAATTATAAATAAGGCAGGGTTATGACCACAAACGACGAACGACTTTCACAAATCGAACAGACCATCACCTATCAGGATCAGCAGATTCAGGATTTGAGTGATATGGTCAGCCAGCAATGGACAGAGATTGATCGCCTGAAAAAGCGTCTTGCGCAGGCAAAACAACGGCTGGAAATTCTGGAAAACCCCGCAGAAGAGGGCGGCATAACCCATGAAAAACCACCCCATTATTAAGGACGTCATATGACCAAAGCTAAGCTTGCCTTTCTGGGCCTTGGGGTAATGGGTTATCCCATGGCGGGCCATTTGCAAAAAACCGGATATGAGGTCACCGTCTATAACCGGACCACGGAAAAAGCCGTTCGCTGGACCACGGAATACGGCGGAAATCATGCCCCGACCCCCGCCGATGCGGTTCGGGACGCAGATATTGTCTTTGCCTGTGTTGGTAATGATGATGATGTGCGGGCCATAACGCTTGGTGCGGACGGGGCCTTTGGGGCTATGAAAAAAGGCGCCGTTTTTGTGGACCATACCACCGCCTCTGCAAGTCTGGCGCGGGAGCTTGATGCGCTGGCACAGACAGCGGGCCTGCATTTTCTGGACGCGCCCGTATCCGGCGGTCAGGCCGGGGCGGAAAATGGTCAACTGACCATTATGGTCGGCGGGGCCAAAACAACCTTTGAAAAAACAGACCCCATTTTGCACTGTTACGCCCGGAAAACAAAATTGTTGGGCGGGGCCGGAAGCGGGCAACTGGCTAAGATGGTTAATCAGATCTGCATCGCCGGGCTGGTTCAGGCCCTGTCCGAAGGGATTAATTTTGCCGAGGCCGCCGGGCTGGATGCCGCCGCCGTTATTGATGTGATTTCAAAAGGGGCGGCCCAAAGCTGGCAGATGGAAAATCGCGCGCAAACCATGATCGATGACCAGTTTGATTTCGGTTTTGCCGTGGACTGGATGCGCAAAGATTTGGATATCGTACTGGCTGAGGCGCGACAAAACGGCGCGGCCCTGCCGGTGACCACTTTGGTCAATGACTATTACAAGGAAATTCAACAATCGGGCGGCGCGCGGTATGATACCTCCAGCCTAATCACCCGTTTAAGGACAGATAAATGAGTAACTTCCCCCGCCACGGCAAGGCCCGCTCCATCAAATCCGGCCTGCGCCGTCAATGCCCCAGCTGTGAGAGGGCCAATATCTTTGCCGGATATTTAAAGCTCAAACCGACGTGCCCCCAGTGCGCGGCCCCCATCGGCGATATTCGCGCTGATGATTTTCCGCCATACCTGACCATATTGATTGTCGGCCATATCGTGGTGCCTTTGCTTGTCTTGGTGGAGATTAATTTTCATCCCTCCACCCTGTTCCAGATGATCTTCTGGCCCGCCATAGCCCTGACCCTCGCCCTGACCCTGCTCCCCATCCTGAAAGGCGCCGTGGTCGGCTTTATGTGGTCAATCGACATGAAAGGCGATGAGCAATATTGATAACTAGGGCAGCATTGGGTCAGAGCCATTTGATATTTTTTTTAATATATGGATTATAGTTGCAATAACCAAATTAATGGCCAACCCCGTTTATTCCCTTAGATCGCTTGTCCTGAGGTGTTCTTTACATCTATAGTTGGAAAAATATTTAAGAAAGAGGGGAATATTATGCTTGGCCGGATCATTTCTCATATTTCATTGGCGAGCGTTTTGTTGTTTTCAGGGGCCTTATATATTCATGCAGCACCCCCAAAAGTTGCTGACAAGGTGCTTCCCGAACAGGAATCGGAATGGGTTACAACACGTAACTTTGCACAAAAAGCCTTGCGAGACGGTGAATGGTCTCTGACTCGGGAATTATATCAAAACGCCCTTATTCTGGCTCCGAATGCTACGCAAAAAGCCCTAGCCTATGCTTACATCGGTACAAGCTATTATAATGAAAACCGGACAAAACCGGCTTTGGAAAACCTTAACCAGGCCATTTATCTGCTGGAAAAACAGACTCCGTTGCCGCGCGAAAACCTTATGGCGATTTTGAATTTTGCCGCGCAGGTCGCTCATGAAGGTGACCAGAAATATTTAAGCACCCAATATACGAAGAAATTAGTCAGCTACTATGCATCTGATCCGAAAATATGGCAGATTAACAAACCAAAGGATATTTACCGCCATAAGTTGACCGGCATAAATTTCCCTGAGAAAATAGGTGAATTCAGAAGAATCTCCGTTGATGCTTATCAGCCAACAGGCAAAGATGTTGGGGCCAGCTACAGGGCCGATCTTAAAAACGATAAATTTATAAAGATAACCACCTATGCAACCTTCATTGAGAATCAGTCGCTGGATAAGGTTTTTTCGGCTTATGATCAGGGGATGATAAAATACCTCGAGCAGGTGGAGTTTGATAAAAAGGGAAAGTTCAAAATACCGGGCTCTAAAACAAAAGGCCGCTATATTCTATATCTAACAAATTATGGTCAGGGTAAGGTGCTAACGGGTATGTGGCTGATGGAATTTGATAACTGGTATATCAAGATCAGAGCCACTTACCCTTATGATCAAAAA
>JAADFR010000150.1 GCA_013152755.1 Alphaproteobacteria bacterium | reverse complement strand
GCAACATCGCCGGTTTTCTCACCCAGAATGATCTCGACCAGCGGCATTTTATCCACAGGTGAGAAAAAGTGAATACCGATAAACTGGCTTTCGTCGCGGGAGGCTTTGGCAAGGCCTGTGATTGGCAGGGTCGATGTGTTGGAGCCATAGATACAGCTTTCATCGACCACGGCCTCGACTTTTGCGGTAACATCCGCCTTGACCTTCACATCTTCCAGAACGGCTTCAATAATCAAATCGCAGCCCGCAAGGTCCGCATAGTCGGTGGTCGGTGTGATCAGCGACAGGATGCCATCGGCCTTTTCCTGAGTCATTTTCTTGCGTTTGACCCGTTTGGTGAGCAGCCCTTCTGAATAGGCTTTACCCTTTTCGGCAAAGGCCATTTCACGGTCGAGCAGGATAACTTCTATGCCAGCCATGGCAGAGACAAAGGCAATGCCCGCGCCCATCTTGCCCGCGCCCAGCATACCAAGTTTCTTGGTTTTCATAGGCGGTACATCTTTGGGACGGCGAATGCCTTTTTCGGCAGCCTGCTTGTTAACGAACAGGGTACGGATCATATTGGGGGCCACATCACCCATAAGCAGGGTGGCAAAATATTTGCTCTCAATACGGATGGCCGTATCCATGGGCAGTTGATGGCCCTCATAAACGCAGGCGAGGATAGCCACAGCCGCCGGATAATTGCCTTTGGTTTCTTTCTGGACCATGGCTTGCGCCCCCATGAATGTCTGGGAGATGCCGGGGTTGAATGCGCCCTGACCACCGGGAACCTTGAAGCGTTTTTCATCCCATGGCTGAACCGCCTTGCCGCCGCCTAAAATCCAGGCCTTGGCCTTGGCAACCACATCCTCAACAGGCGCGATTTCATGAACCACATTATTGGCCAATGCGTTTTTCGGATTCATATTCTTGCCCTGAAGCAAGAAGGGCAGGGCCGGTTGTACGCCCATCAGGCGCGGCAGACGCTGGGTGCCGCCCGCACCAGGAAGCAGACCAACCATGACTTCGGGGAAGCCAAGGGTAATCTTGGGATGATCACCCACGACCCGGTAATGACAGGCGAGACAGATTTCCAGACCGCCGCCAAGGGCCAAGCCGTTAATGGCCGCCGCAAAGGGCTTGCCGCACGTTTCCATGGCGCGCAGGATGCCGTTCATCCGGTAGGCACCGGCATAAATTTCCTCAGGCGGTTTGCCCGCAATATTATCGGTCATGCCAAGCAGCATATCCAGATCAGCCCCGGCCACGAAAGAACCCTTTTTACCAGAGGTAATCACGGCCCCTTTAATGTCGTCATTTTCAGTGATCCGGCCAACCAGATCCTCCAGTTCATCCAGCAATTGCGCCGAAATGATGTTCATGGATTTACCCGGCAGGTCGATGGTGAGCAGGGCAATGCCATCCTGATCAAGCTCATATTTGATAATTTCAGTCATTTTCATATTCCTTCTTATACGCGCTCGATGATGGTTGCTGTGGCCATGCCGCCGCCAACGCAGAGAGAGGCCAAGGCCGTGGATTTATCGGACCGTTCCATTTCTTCCAGTGCGGTCCCCAGGATCATAACCCCGGTCGCGCCCAGTGGATGACCCATGGCGATGGACCCACCGTTCACATTGACATAAGATTGGTCTAGTTCCAGTTCCTGAATGAAACGTAGGGCCACGGCGGCAAAGGCTTCGTTGATTTCCCAGACATCAATGTCTTTTGTGGTCATGCCGGCCCGTTTCAGGGCTTTCTTGGCTGACCGTCCAGGGCCGTCCAGCATCACAACAGGCTCTGAGCCAATATCGGCAAAGCTGATGAATTTGGCGCGCGGTTTCAGGCCGAGTGTTTCGCCCATTTCCTTTGTGCCGATCAAAAATCCGGCGGAGCCGTCTACGATGCCGCTGGCATTTCCGGCATGATGGATATGGGTGATTTTTTCCACATGGGGATAGCGTTTCAGGGCAATGCTGTCGAACCCGAACTCGCCCATATCGGCAAAGGATGGTTTCAATCCGGCCAATGCTTCCATGGTGGCTTCGGGGCGCATATGCTCGTCATGGTCAAGAACGGTCATGCCCAGCTTGTCTTTGATGACCACAAGGGATTTGTCAAAATGGCCCTTGTCCCAGGCCGCTTTGGCCCGTTGCTGGCTTTGTACGGCAAAGGCGTCACAGTCTTCACGGCTGAAACCATAAAGATTGCCCATCAAATCCGCGCCGATGCCTTGCGGGGCAAAGCCGATCTGATAGGAGGTTTGTGGGTCAACGGCCCATGCGCCGCCATCGGAACCCATGGGAACCCGTGACATGGCTTCGGCACCACTGCCGATGATCAGGTCGGCCTGTCCGGCCATGACCCGTGCGGCGGCATAGTTGGTGGCCACAAGGCCCGATGAGCAGAAGCGGTCAATCTGTACGCCCGGCACATGGTGACCATATCCGGCCATAATCCCGGCAAAGCGGGGCATGACAGAGCCTTGCTCGGCCACCGGGGATACGGTACCGGTGATAATGTCATCCACCAGTTCGGGGTCAAAATTCGTGCGGTCTTTCAGAGCTTTCAGTACCTGTGTCAGCAGGTCAATGGGCGTTACCTCATGGAGGCTGCCATTGGCCTTGCCTCGGCCCCTTGGGGTTTTTACGTAATCATAAATATAAGCGTCAGTCATTGTATATTCCTTTTAGAATGATTGGGCATCAAGTGCCATAACGCTGTCCGCGCCGGCTTCTATTTTTACTTTCAGGGATGATGTTTCCGGCAGCATATGGCTGTAGAAAAAATCAGCTGTAATTCGTTTGTTTTCCAGAAATTCCTTTTCCCCTTCACCCTTGGCGAGCATTTCACTGGATTTCTTGACCATATCGGCCCAGAAATAGGCCATGGTGACCAGCGCCAGCAGGTTCAGGTAATAATGGGCACCGGACCCGGCGTTATTGGGGTTGGACATACCATTCTGCATCAGCCACATGCTGGCGGCCTGAAGGCGCCCCAATGCTTTTTCCAGAAGCGGGATATAAGTCGCCAGATCGTCATTGGCTTTATTGTCATCAATGAAGGTTTGAACCATTTCAAAATAGGCCCGGATAGCAGCCCCCCCGTTGGCGGGCAGTTTGCGGCCAATCAGGTCCATGGCCTG
>JAADFR010000149.1:3340-26718 GCA_013152755.1 Alphaproteobacteria bacterium | reverse complement strand
TCCGATGATCAGATCGCCCGCTTTGCCGCCTCTGGCTGGCATACGCAGGCCATCAACGGCCATGACCCGGAAGAAATTGACGCCGCCCTTGCCGCCGCGAAGCAGGACGACAGACCATCCATGATTGCCTGCCGAACCACCATTGGTTACGGCGCGCCGACAAAACAGGGAACCTCCGGCGTTCACGGCGCCCCTCTCGGCCCGGAAGAAATCGCCGCCGCCCGCAAAATGCTGAACTGGCCCTATGCGCCGTTTGATATTCCGGATGATATTCTGGGGGCATGGCGCACTGCCGGGGGCCGCGCACAGGATGTATCGGAGCAGTGGAAAGCCGACTTTGACAATCTGGGAGATTCGATCAAGGCTGACTTTAACCGCCGTTTGAATAAAGACCTTCCGGCAAATTTTGACGATGCAATCAACGCCTATAAAAAAGAGCTGGCGGAAAATCCGGTCAAAGTGGCCACCCGCAAAGCCTCCCTGATGGCGCTGAATGTGATTAATCCGGTGGTACAGGAAACCATTGGCGGCTCCGCTGACCTGACCGGATCGAACCTGACCAAAAGCGCGGATCAGGCGGCGATCACCACCGGTGATTTCTCTGGCCGCTATATGTATTACGGGGTACGTGAATTTGGTATGTCGGCGGTTATGAACGGGCTAACCTTGCACGGAGAATATATTCCCTACGGCGGCACCTTTATGGTGTTCACCGATTACTGCCGGTCCGCCATTCGCCTGAGCGCGCTTATGGAACAGCGGGTGATCTATGTGATGACCCATGACAGCATCGGCCTTGGCGAAGACGGTCCAACCCATCAACCGGTTGAGCATCTTATGTCTCTGCGCGCCATGCCTAATGTAGCGGTTTACCGTCCGGCGGATGCCGTGGAAACGCTGGAAGCCTGGGCCTGCGCTTTGCAGGATAAAACCCGCCCCTCTATTCTGGCCCTGACCCGGCAAAGTACGGAGCCGGTGCGCCTGAGCCATACGGATGACAATCTGGTGGCCAAAGGGGCTTACGAGCTTCGGGCCGCAGATGGGCAGGCGCAAGTCACCATCATCGCCACTGGCTCAGAAGTGGAACTTGCCATTGCGGCGCAAGGCACCTTACAAGCGGACGGTATTCCGACCCGGGTGGTTTCCATGCCCTCCACAGATGTTTTTGATGATCAGCCTGAAGATTATAAAAATCAGATTTTGGGAGGCGCAGCCATTAATGTAGCCATCGAAGCCGGGGTTAAATTCGGCTGGGAACGCTATGTGGGCCGGGACGGGATCATCATCGGCATGGACAGTTTCGGGGCCTCTGCCCCCGCAGAAGAATTATATGACTATTTTGGGATTACGGCGGACGCCATTGTCAGCGCCGTAAAAGATAAACTTTAGAGATAAGGAAACTACACACATGACAATACGTGTTGCAATTAACGGTTTTGGCCGCATCGGTCGTCTGGCACTTCGGGCCATTTACGAAAGCGGACGGGACGATATTGAAGTCGTTGGAATCAATGATCTGGGCGCCGTGGATATGAACGCCTATCTGCTGAAACGGGATTCCGTTCACGGGGCCTTCCCGTTTGACGTTAATGTGGACGGCGATATGATGAATCTGGGTAGAAACCCCATCAAGGTCACTGCGGAGCGCAACCCGGCAGACCTGCCGTGGGCCGACCTTGGTGTTGACATTGTTTATGAATGTACTGGCTTCTTTGCCTCAAGCGAAGGATCGCAAGCCCATCTTGATGCGGGTGCCAAAAAGGTATTGATCTCCGCACCGGCCAAGAATGTGACCAAGACCATTGTTTACGGTGTGAACCATGACACGCTGACCGCTGATGATGTAATTGTCTCCAACGCGTCCTGCACCACCAATTGTCTGGCCCCGGTGGCACAGGTTTTGAATGATTCCGTCGGTATCGAAAAGGGTATTATGACCACCGTTCATGCCTATACCGGTGACCAAAGAGTTCTGGATACGCTCCATAGTGACCCAAGACGGGCGCGCGCTTGCGGGCTGAGCATGATCCCGACCTCAACCGGTGCGGCGCGCGCGGTTGGTCTGGTATTGCCGGAATTGGCAGGCAAGCTGGACGGCACATCTGTGCGGGTTCCGACCCCCAATGTGTCCATGATTGACCTGACTTTTATCGCCAAAAAATCCACCACAGTGGAAGAAATCAACGGCGCCATTCAGGAAGCCGCCAACGGCCGCCTTGCGGGTGTGTTGGCTTATGTGACCGAACCTGTAGTGTCCATTGACTTCAACCATGATCCGGCAAGTTCCAGCTTTGATGCCTCGCAGACATCGGTTCTGGACGGTAATCTGGTCCGTATCCTGAGCTGGTATGACAACGAATGGGGTTTCTCCAACCGTATGTCTGACACCGCCAAGGTTATGGCTGGCCTTTAAAATGGTTCAGTTCAAAACCATCGAGGATCTGGGCGCGCTTGACGGCAAGCGTGTCCTGATCCGGGCCGACCTGAATGTCCCCATGCAGGATGGGGAGGTCAGTGACGATACCCGTATCCGGTCCGTAGCTCCCACTATTTTACACCTGATGGACAAGGGCGCACAAGTGATCGTCATGTCCCATTTTGGCCGTCCCAAGGGCAAGGTGGTGCCTGAAATGTCACTGGAACAGCTGGCCCAGCCTCTGGCCAATGTGATCAAAAAGCCTGTGGTTTTTGTTAATGATTGCGCCGGGGATGTGGTCACGGATACGCTGGACGCCATGGAAGGGGACGCGGTTCTTCTGCTGGAAAATGTCCGCTTTCACAAGGGTGAAGAGAGCAATGATCCAGAATTTGCACAGGCCTTGGCCGATAATGCGGATTTCTATGTCAATGAGGCTTTTTCCTGTTCCCACCGCGCCCATGCCTCAACCGAGGGCATTGCCCATCTGTTGCCAAGTGCAGCGGGGCTGTCTCTGGAAAAAGAGCTGACCGCGCTGGAAAATGCGCTGGGTAATCCTGATCGCCCGCTCTGCGCCGTAGTCGGCGGAGCCAAGGTGTCCAGCAAGCTTGATGTACTGACCAACCTTGTGGAAAAGGTCGATCACCTGATCATTGGCGGCGGTATGGCCAATACATTTCTTGCCGCGCAGGGCGTCGATGTGGGGGCTTCCCTTTGTGAGCATGATCTGGCAGATACGGCCCGGTCTATCCTCACCAAAGCCGCCGAGCAGGACTGTACAATTCACCTGCCCACCGATCTTGTGGTGGCAAAAGAGTTCAAGGCTGGTGCCGAATGTCGCACCATTAGCCTCGATGATGTGGCCAGTGACGAAATGATCCTTGATGTGGGCCCGGCCACCGTTGCGGGTTTAAGTGACATGCTGGCGGACTGCAAAACCCTGATCTGGAACGGCCCCATGGGCGCTTTTGAGATCACGCCCTTTGATATGGCCACAGTAACCCTGGCCAAAGCGGCGGGGGCTTTGACCGAAAAAGGCACGCTTATATCCGTCGCAGGCGGCGGTGACACGGTGGCGGCCCTCAACCATGCCGGGGTTGCGGATCAATTCTCTCACATATCCACAGCGGGCGGCGCGTTCCTCGAATGGATGGAAGGCAAAGACCTCCCCGGCGTGAAAGTGCTTGAGAAATAAGAACTATCTGTCCCCCCGGACGTGATCCGGCATGGCGATTTTGGCTATTATGTTATATGAGAATAAAATATGACCCGCACACAGCTTTATCTGATTACACCGCCAAAGATCAATATCGATGATTTTGCCCGTGACTTGAGCGCGGCATTGGATGGGGGGCCGGTGGCTTCTGTACAGTTGCGTCTGAAAGATGCGACGGATACGGATATAATCACGGCGGCACAAGTCTTGATGCCCATATGTCATGCCCGTGATGTGGCCTTTATCATTAATGATCGGCCCGATATTGCCCGCGACGTGAAGGCGGACGGGGTGCATGTGGGGCAGGATGATATGCCTTACGCCGAAGCCCGCACCATTGTCGGCCCGGACAGCATTGTCGGTGTTACCTGTAAGGACAGCCGCCATCTGTCCATGACGGCCGCCGAGCAAGGGGCCGACTATGTGGCCTTCGGGGCCTTTTATGATACGGACACCAAGGACGGCACAAGCCCGGCGGATATAGCTATCCTGACATGGTGGGCGGAATTGTTCGAGGTGCCCTCGGTGGCCATTGGCGGTATTACGGTGGATAATGCTGCGCCCCTGATTGAGGCCGGGGCGGATTTCATCGCCGTTTGCGGCGGCGTGTGGAACCATGCAAAAGGACCACAGGAAGCGGTAAAGGAATTTACGGCGTTGCTCTGACCCGCCGCCGGCGTCTTGGCGGCTGTGCAGGCCGGTTTCTTTTTATCCATAGCAAGCCGCCAACGGGCAGACTGAACAGGCCAAGCCAGGTAAAAAACCGCCCCAACATACCAACGGATTCCTGCTCCGGCGGTTCCGCGCCCGTGGTATAGCCCTCATAGTGCAGGGTGGCCTCGATAAAAATATAATCGCCCGTACCGGACAGCTCGAAATCCAACACCCCTTCATGGGCCAAATCCTGTGCCGAGGTAATGTCCAGAGCCTTTTGGCGCATCTCAAACATGCCATCATAGCCATCCCGGCGGGTTTCAACCACCGATTCCGTGATCCGGTGATGTTGCCGCAAGCGGCCCTGATCACCTTCGTCGGGATAGACGCCGAGCAACATGCTTCTGCGCCCGGTGACCTCCCGGCTCACGTCCCGGCGGCGCATGGTGGTGGCAAAATAAATATTACGGCCAATGATCAGTTTCGCCACCTCCTCCTCATTGGACAGATGGATCGTGCTTTTAGAGGTAAAATAGTGATCCGCGCGCCCGGCGATACCATTGTCTTTCAGTGAGAAACCCCGGCGGCGAACGATCTTTCCGCTGTCGGTCAGACTGCTCTCCCCGGCTTTGCTGACCCATTCCTGATCATCCTGAAATTTAAAGCTGACAATCACCTTGGACAGGACATATTCATCCCCCACCGGCAATTCAGACCGCAGGTCAAACTGACCGCGATATATTTTCTGATCGGTGATGACAATATTCTGATGGTCCAGGCGCACCTTGCCCGACAGGGTCGCCGCACTCACGCCCCCCGGCCATAACAGCATCAGAAATATATATCCAGCTTTCACATTCTTCCCCTTTTTAACGGCAACAGAATAAAAGGGAAATTTTCATATTTTGTTAATAATTAGGAACAGTTTTAGCCAATTGCATATCTTTTTACTTCGTCCTATAAAAGAAATATGACTGATATGAAAATAGCCAAAATCAACCCGGATACAGACCTTAAAGACTGCTTGAATATCCGCACTATCGTCTTTGTGCAGGAACAGAATGTCTCCGTAGAAGAAGAAATGGATGGCCTTGACGGTCAGGCAGATCATTATCTGCTGTGGATCAAGGGTGAGGCCGTCGCCACCGCCCGGGTGCGGTTGTTATCGGATGTCGCCAAAATTGAACGGGTCGCGGTGTTGAAAAGTCAGCGGGGCAAGGATATAGGCCGGAAGCTGATGGAATATATCATATCCGACCTGCGGCAAAATCCGGCTGTCCGTACCCTGAAACTTGGGGCACAGACACAGGTTATCCCCTTCTATGAAAGATTGGGCTTCACGGCTTACGGCGATGAATTTATCGATGCGGGCATCCGCCATCGGTGGATGACATGCCCGGCCTGAGCGTTATATCTTGACCTCACCGGCCCATTTTTCGGCCAGGTCACCGGCAAAAGGCAGCTTGTAATTCTCGCCCTGAAAGCCTTTGACCATCAATAGAATCCACAGAATGATACCAACAAGGCCAATGATTGGCACCAAAGGCAGCCCAAGAAGGCTGATGGTCAGCACCATCTGTAATATATTCAGCCCGCCAAAAACGATGATTGACTGCATGGCATGAAAGCGGATGTCCTTATCCTCTTTCTCAAGAAGCAGAAAAATCAACCCGGAAACCCAGCCAAAGACATAGCACAGGCCCGCCGCAACATTTTTTTCCAGTCCAGTGGATGTTTTGCTCATTTTATTTTCCTCCTTATTTGATATAAGGAAACTATATAATAATTTTTCATAAGTTTCCAGTGACGTAACAAAATGATCAACCAACGACCCATATTATACAGCTTTCGGCGTTGCCCCTATGCCATGCGGGCGCGGCTCGGGCTGTTATACGCCCAAATCACCTGCGAACTGCGTGAGGTTACTTTACGCAACAAGCCACAGGAGATGATCGCCCTGTCGCCCAAGGCAACGGTGCCCGTATTACAACTCGCCAGCGGGCAGGTCATTGACGAAAGCTATGATATTATCAAATGGGCCATGACACAGAATGATCCGGCAGACTGGGAAAGCTCTATTACCCAATCAGATTCAGATGAATTGGTGGCGGAAAACGACGGGCCGTTTAAATCTGCATTGGACCACTATAAATATTCTGCCCGCTTCCCGGACCATCCACCGGAATATTACCGCGCACAGGGTGAGGTTTTTCTAAAAAAACTGGATCAGAGGTTGCAAGATTCGCTTTACCTTTTAGGCGACAGTCAAACCATTGCAGATATTTCCATTTTCCCTTTCATTCGTCAATTTGCCCATGTGGACAGGGACTGGTTCTTTACCGCCCCCTACCCCCATCTACAAAAATGGTTACAGCAATTTCTGGACGGTGTAAGTTTCAAGGCCGTTATGACAAAATACGCCCCCTGGAAACCTGAGGATATTATCATTTATTTTCCTGACCTAAATCAAGGCCATCATTCATCCCTTGGCGCACCCTGAAAACAATGGTAGACTGCTATAATTCGGAGAGTGAAAATGAATGCTTTAAGTCAGGATAAGGTGGAATTTGTAATTTCCATGGCCCGGGAAGTGGGTGAGGCTGCCCCCGCCATCATTGGTGCGGAATTGGCCGATGACAGTGAACCTCAGCACTATTCAGAATTAACCGTTACCGTGCAGGCGGAAAATTCAGGCAGTGAATATTTCGCCGGTGATTCTGCCTATCAGGAATTCAAATCCACCATAGACAGCATGAATATTGAGGAACGCAGTGAACTTGTTGCCCTGCTGTGGCTGGGTCGGGGGACATATGTCAAATCCGAATGGGACAATGCGGTTGCCGATGCCAGAGAGGCCAGTAACGATCATACCGCAGAATACCTGCTCCGTATGCCGTTACTGCCCGATTATCTGACCGAAGGTCTAGCCATGATGACAGACGATTAGGCAGTATACTGCCTAAAGTTTTTCCACCTTCAATACGGTCACATCAACGCTGACCACCTTGACCTTGTCGCCTTCATCGGCCTCAAAATCGCCCTCGACGCTCCAGTTGCTGTCGCCGATACGGACCTTGCTCCTGCCGTTCTCCATTTCCCGGATCAAACTATAGACCTGACCGATATATTGCTGCCCTCGCTGATTTAGGGTATTATCCTCGCTACCTATAGGGTTTCTTTTCAGAAAGTTACGCCCTAAAAGAACCGTGATAATACTCAGAACCGAGAATATAATAAATTGATATTCCCAGCCAAGATCGGGCAGGACAAAGACCACTGCTCCGACAATGGCACTGGCTATAGCCATCCAGAGGAAGACCACGCCCGGAGCCGTCATCTCCAGCCCCAGAAGAACCAGCGCAATCACAAACCATGTCCAGTGGTTCAAGGTAACATCATTCATGAATTCCATTTTCGACTCCTTAATATTATTACGTGGGCGGGGTTCAAGACCCGGACCGTGGTACAGAACCGGATACGGGCTTGATGTCCTTGCTGATATTTTTCAACATATCGGTCATGCCGCCAAGTGCGCCAATCACGCCGCTGGCCTCTAAGGGCATGAAGACAAGCTTTTCGTTGGGGGAATTGGCGAACTGCCCCAGAGTTTCCACATATTTCTGGGCAATAAAATAATTGATCGCCTGTGGATCACCATTGGCAATGGCGTCAGAAACCATGGCGGTTGCCTTGGCTTCAGCCTGTGCTTCCCGCTCGCGGGCCTCCGCATCCCGGAAAGCGGCCTCACGGCGGCCTTCGGCCTCCAGAATAGCACCCTGCTTTTCACCTTCAGCGCGCAGGATTTCCGCCTGACGAAAACCTTCCGCATCCAGAATATTGGCCCGTTTCTCACGCTCGGCCTTCATCTGACGGGCCATGGCCTCAACAATATCGCGCGGTGGTTCAATATCCTTGATCTCAATACGGGTGATTTTGATACCCCAGGGCTGGGTCGCACCATCGACCACATCCAGCAGACGGCCATTGATGCTATCCCGCTGTGACAGAAGAGCATCCAGATCCATGGACCCCATCACCGTCCGCAGATTGGTCATGGTCAGGTTGAGGATCGCGAGAATCATATCATTGACCTCATAAGTGGCCTTGGCCGCGTCCAATACCTGAAAAAACACCACGCCGTCTGCGCGCACCATGGCGTTATCCTTGGTAATCACCTCCTGAGAGGGAATATCAAGCACCCGTTCCATCATGCTGACCTTTGAGCCTACACGATCTATGAAGGGTATAATGATGTGAAACCCGGGTTGGAGGGTCTTGGTATAACGCCCCAAGCGCTGAACGGTATAGGTATAGCCCTGCCGCACGGTCAATGCGCCCATGAACAGGATGATAACCATGACCAGAACCACGGCGATGACAAATATGCTGAAAGTGTCCATTTTTAATCCCCTTACAAGTTAAGTGTTGATGAATGACACTGACTGTAACGGAAGCGGGCCATTAAGGGAAGTGGACAGTGAACCGGAGAATCCAGTTCGGGAAATATGGAGGGTATTTAAGCGGTCCCGGATACATCAAGCACAAATGTGGGGAGGGAAATGTTCAATATTAAACCGGAACCGCTTAAAACTGTGAATTACATTACGATACAATCTTCCATGTACCATCAGGCTGACGGCAGGCTTTACCGTAAGCGTCTTCGGTTTTGCCGCCAACGGTGATTGTCTGTTGATATTCCCGGCAATAGGCCCCGGTCTTATCCTGATAGGCAGGCTGTGGCTGATAGCTGCCGGAATTGCCCGTATCAGGGTTATACCATGTTGCGGTCTGTCCGGAGGGATAGGTTTCCAGTGCGACCTGCCGGTTACGTTCCATGGCAATGCGGTCAGCCTCATCCAGTGAGCGACCTATGCTGCTGCCGATGGCAGCCCCGGCAATGGTTCCGGCGGCAACGGCAAAAAACTGCGTTGTCCCGTCACCATTATCACCAAGGGCGGACCCGATAGCGGCCCCGCCAATGGCACCGAGCAGGGTACCGAAACCTTCTTTTGATCCCGGCTCACATGCGGAGATCGTTAATACGCCTGCCAATATAAGGGCAATTTTTGCTGTTTTCGATTTTTTCATTTCACAACCTGTTCTCTTGTTATGAAGATAGAATAGCTTAGCCATCCTTAACCAACCATGAACAGGAAGTTCAGCAATGCGGTTTTAAGAGTTTGTCACCGCCGCCGGCAGAATCAAGCGTACATGAAGCCCGTGAGGCTCATTATCCGTCAGAGTTATCTCCCCGCCATAAAGCCCCGCCAGATCCTTGACAATAGACAGGCCAAGACCCGTCCCCGGCGTATTTTCATCAAGGCGTTCCCCGCGAATGAAAACGGCTTCCCGCACTTTCCTGTCTATGCCCGGCCCGTCATCAATCACCTGAATTAAGATATGATCTCCCTTGCGCTGACAGGAGGCAATCACCTTGCTGTCCGCCCATTTGGCTGCATTCTCAATCAGATTGCCAACCATCTCCTCAAGATCCTGCCGCTCGCCGCGAAAATACAGGCGCGATTGATCATCGCCGCCCGTGGGCAGCATGGTGAGATTCTTGTCCCGATGGATTTTGGCCATAACCCGGCACATATCATTCAAGACGGTCCAGACTTCTGTGCGGCTGGTAATAACCTTGGTGCTGGCGGCGACCCGCGCCCGGCGCAGATAATGATCCACCTGACGGCGCATAATATTGGCCTGTTTACTGACCACCTCCGATAATTGTCCGGGGTGACGTTCGGATTCGTTCATCAAAACCGCCAGCGGTGTCTTTAAGGCATGGGCCAGATTTCCCACCTGTGTGCGGGAGCGTTCCACTATCTGATTATTATGGTCCAGAAGGGCATTCATTTCATCGGCCAGCGGTTGTATCTCCATGGGAAAATCATCGGGCAGATGAGCGTCTTCTCCTGTGCGGATACGCAGCAAGGACAGCCGGATATTACGCAGAGGTTTCAAGCCCAGAAAAACCTGTAATAATGAAGCCGCGATCAGGCCTATTCCCAAAGCCCCCAGAGAGTAGATCAGGATATTATCAAACCTGTCGAGCTGCTCATCAAT
Organism: Alphaproteobacteria bacterium; assembly: GCA_013152755.1. GTDB lineage: Bacteria > Pseudomonadota > Alphaproteobacteria > Sphingomonadales > Emcibacteraceae > Paremcibacter. Next base: position 16,366 of record JAADFR010000149.1, on the reverse strand, counting down.
CTCCGAGCGATCAATGGCGACGATAAAACGGTAAACGGTTTTATCATCCCCCGGCAGGGTAATATCCCGTTCCACCCGGCGCAACTTCTGATCCTCCGGCCCGATGGCGCGGGAATAGCGGGTCTGTGACGCTGAAATGCCAAGATCCGGGTCCAGCTTTTGATCCCAAAGCGACCGCGACCGGATCGTTTCCTCATCCTCCGCCGAGATTTGCCAGTACCAACCGGAATAGGGCTGTTCAAAACGTGAATCAGTCAATGTCCGATAAAAGGTAATCTCGCCCTCGGAAATACTGTCGCTGACCCCGATCAGATTTTCCAGAAGACCGTTAAGCCGCGCATCGAAATTATTTTCGATGGTTTCCTTGAACGTGAGCGACAATAGATAACCGCCTAGAATGAGCGCAAAAAGCGTCCAGACAACCGAATAGGAGATAAGCCGAAACCATAACGACCTGTTGACACTGGCTTTATGTGTTTTGTTCTTCTGGATTAACAAGCTGGTATCCCAATCCCCGCACCGTATTGATAATATTGACCCCCAGTTTCTTCCGCACCCTTGTGACAAAGACCTCAATGGTATTGGAATCCCGGTCGAAGTCCTGATCATAGATATGTTCGGTCAATTCCGTCCGTGAAATAATTTTCTCCGGGTGATGCATCAGATAGGCCAGCAACTTATATTCCTGTGCGGTCAGGCGAATCGGCATACCGTCCACCGTAACCTTGCTGCTGTTGCTGTTCAGGGTGACCGGTCCACAGATCAGTTCCGGGGAGGCCTGCCCCGCTGCCCGGCGGATCAAGGCCCGCACCCGCGCCAACACCTCTTCTATCTTGAACGGCTTGGTCACATAATCATCGGCCCCGGCATCAAGGCCGGATACTTTCTCGGACCAGCCATCCCGCGCCGTTAAAATCAGAACAGGCGTTGTGATACCCGCCTGCCGCCATTTATTAAGCACACTGATCCCGTCCATGATCGGCAGACCCAGGTCCAGTACAATCGCATCATAGCTTTCTGTCTCACCCAGAAAATGACCGTCCTCACCGTCCTCAGATACATCGACCGCATAACCGTCTTCTTCAAGGATGCTTTTCATCTGCCGGGATAAATCCGGATCATCCTCTACCAATAGCAGCCGCATTATTAATTCCCTTTCACACTGACGATCTGGGCATTTGCCGCGTTCAGTCTTACCACCAGCAATTTGCCATTACTTCTGAGCAACTTTACCTTATAGATATAGGATTGATTGTTTCTTTTTGGCTCTAAAAGCCGCACATCAATAATCTTGCCCGGAAAGCTCTGATACACCCGGTTACGAATGACAGACAGAGACACGATGCGCCCCGACCGCATAGCCTCCCGCGCGGTATTCTGACGGTTATTCTGCCGCCAGGCCGGATTTGGCCGCTTCGTAGGCCGAACCAGACTATTTTCCGCAGGTTGGCGTTTATTCTGAAAGGCCATATGTTTTTTGAACAGATTCCGATCTTGCGGCGCAGCAAGAGCAAAAGACCCCGTTCCCAGCAGGAACAGGCCCATCAGGCCGATAATAAAAAGTCTGCAAAATCTATTCATAGTCCGAACTTATCTCATCCGCGCTGAATGTAGGATGAATATTTCTGTAATATTATTTATCACCAACCCCGAGCCTCTCCTGAATGACGCTGTTGGTTGTGGTATAGCCCCCGGCCATTTTCCGGTCGGGGAAGGCATATTTGAAGGCCGACCGTGCCATGACAGCCGCCTCATAAAAACCGGTAAGAATCAATTTGATTTTCCCCGGATAGGTACAAACATCGCCAATGGCATATATGCCTTCCTGCGTGGTCTCAAAAGTCTCTGGCTTCACCTGAACATGTTTTCTATCCAGATTTAGTCCCCATTGCGCTATGGGGCCAAGTTTGACCTTCAGGCCCATGAAGGGCAACATATAATCACAATCAACCTGTTTTACATCCCCGTCCAGCGTCGTCACTTCAAGCTGGGAAAGCTGCCCGTTATCCCCTGACATATCGGTAACATTGCCGTATAAAACATCAAGATCACCCTTGCCTGCAAGAGCCAATAACTGTTGGGCTGTATCATGAGCCCCGCGAAATTCCGCCCGCCGATGGACCAGCGTAACCCGCGCGGCAATGGGAGCCAGATTTATCGCCCAATCCAGCGCCGAATCCCCGCCGCCAACGATGACAAGTCTCTTGTCCCGGTATTTTTCCATTTTGTGAACCGCGTAATCCACGGATTTTTCCTCAAAATCGGGCAGTTTTTTAAAGGGTGGCTTTTTCGGCACAAAGCTTCCCGCGCCCACGGCCACAACAATAATCGGTGCCTCTATGACGGTACCGAGGGTGGTGGTAACCCGCCAATGGCCGTTTGGTTGCCTTTCCAGAGCCTCTGCCTGCTGGCTAAGGTGGAATGTGGGATCAAAGGGGCTTGCCTGTGTCATCAGGTCAGCGACCAGTTCCTCGCCCGTTACCGTCGGGCGGGAGGGTATGTCATAGATCGGCTTTTCAGGATAAAGTTCAATACATTGTCCCCCCGGCCTGTCCAGGTTGTCAATCAAATGACATTTCAGCCCCAGCAATCCGGCCTCAAAAACCGCAAATAATCCCACCGGCCCCGTACCGATAATAATCATATCTGTGGCGATAACTTTATGCGTCATACCTATATCCCGCTTTTTTTATATTAAATATATAGTAAGATACCTTATAGTCTTCCCTTTACCGATGACTATGTAACCATTAGTAGATATGAACATGCAAACAAAAAAACAAAAAATGATTATCCGGCCTGCGAAATATATTTTATGGACGGTTATATTCTGCTTTTATGCAAGTTTTTCCGCTCAGGCTAAAACATGGCTTGTCGGCCCTGATTTTCTTCTGCATAAGCCGAGCGAGGCCATAAAACTTGCCAAGGATGGGGATATAATCAAGATTGTCGCAGGCCTTTATGAAAATGACTATGCCATAATAAATCAAAATGACCTGACTATAGAAGGGGTCAACGGAATTGCCCACCTGAAATCTTCAGGCCTTATTCCCGGTGGCAAGGCCATATGGGTCACAAATGGGGCAAATATCACGATTCGCAATATTGAATTTTCCGGCGCCCGGGTCACTGATAAAAATGGTGCCGGAATCCGCCTTCAAGGAGGGTCCCTCACACTTCAAGATTGCTATTTCCATAACAATGAGATGGGCATACTGACATCAGGAAAATCAGACATCAGCCTGTTCATAAACAAATCAGAATTCAGCCGGAATACACAGGATTATTCCGTTACCGAAAAGCTGTCTCATAATATCTATGTGGGTACTATTGCTGTTTTCCTGTTGGAGAATTCCATTTCACGCGGGGCAGTATATGGCCATACCGTCAAAAGCCGCGCCCAAATTACCATTATCAGAAACAACAGAATTTTTGACGAAGGTGACATTTCGGCCAGTTACCTCATCGACATCCCAAATGGCGGACAAGCCTTGATTGAAAATAATTATCTTTTCAAGAACAAAGGCGCCCAGAATAACGCACTGATCAGCTATGGTACGGAAGGCATGAGATATGATAAAAATTATCTCACCATAAAATATAATACTGCAATCAGTGAAGCAGATAATGCTATTCTGTTAAGAAACCGCTCAAATGTTGATGCCAAAATATTGAGAAACGACTTAACCCGCGTAAAATCCGATAAGGGTATAATGGGAGGCTTTTGGCACAAGATAAAAGAAAAGATAAAAAACGTACTACGTTAACGTTTGTTTATGGTTATAGTTAGGGAGGGATGTGAGGAAGCTGTTTATTTTCATAATTTGCGCCATCATTTATGGCTCCTTATTTCCGTTCACATTTGTTTCAGGTGATGGCGTTTGGGAACGCTGGGATATATTATATAACAGCTTTTCCCCCTTCACCTCCCTCGGTGATATTCTGGGAAATATCACCTTGTTTATTCCTTTCGGATTTTTCGGGGTCAAAAGCCTGCGGGTTAACGGAGCGGACAGAAAAATATATTTCAAAATACTCGGCTATGGCTTTTTTCTGGCCCTGATCATTCAGCTCATTCAGGTCTATATCCCGTCCCGTTCGCCCGCTATTACCGATGTCTATTGGAATATGGCCGGTGTTATTCTGGGGCTGGGCTTGGCGCGGTTCCTCAAAGAATATTTTCCGGAATTATCCCTGACCGATACGGCGAGTATCCCCGTAATATTGTCCTTTCTATGGTTGCTGTCCCTGTTTTTCCCCTTCGTCCCCACGCTGGACTTTCAGGAGATAAAGAATGGTCTGAAACCCCTGATTCTTGACCCTTCTTTTCAGGGCAATATCTTTCTCATCGGCCTTACAGGGTGGTTGTTATTCGCCCATTTTACCCGGGATATTTTCCAACGCAACAGTCTGCACAGGTTAAGACTACCCATCTTTGCCCTCCTGAGCCTGCCCATGCGGTTATTGATCCTAGGCAATAATATTGACCTTTCCGATGCCATGGCAGTATTTGGGGCCATGATAATCTGGCCATTAATTGCCCGTAGCCGTTTGAACAGAGAAAAATTCTTTGCCATTTTAATGATGATTACCATTTTTCTGAATGGTATCTGGTCGCCGCATTTCATCTGGCATAATTTAAGTTTTTCCTGGGTCCCTTTTTCCGGTTTTCTTGAAGGCAGCATATTTCTCAACGCGAAAGCCCTGTTCCTGAAAACCTTCCTCTATGGAAGCCTGAGCTATCTGTTAAAAAGCGGATGGCCCCATATCAGGCTAAGAGTTTTTATGACCTTCTCTTTCATTCTCATGATAGAGATCCTCCAGATTTTCATGGCCGCCCATACGGCTGAAATCACCGACCCGTTAATTATCCTGTTAATCTCATACATCATAACAAGAAAAAAAACCGCCTCAGCCCCCCCCGAACAGGGTGCGCCAAAAAAAACCGAGCAAAGCAAGGAACCGTCAAATATACTTTTGAAAAAAAAACTTGGTCTTCTTTTTAGCAGTATCGCTTTGATTACCATTACCCTATCCATTCTGATAAAATTACCCGGTATGCCCTATAATGTGAGTGAGCTGTTTCGACTTGACGGCATGTTTATTGCAATCCTGCCCTTTGCGGTCTTCATTTTCTGGTTCGGGATGAGTATCCCCCTGATCAGCCACAGATTATTGAACAATCCCGACCGTCATATCCTCCGCCTGCCTTTAATGATCTTCTCCTCTGTCCTGATAAGCTATCTTTTGCTAAAGATAAGCGTTACCGAAGAAGCTCTTTATGACTTTGTCGGCAGCCCAACAATATACAAGGGGGTGGCTTTCCAGAACAAATGGGGGGATTTCGGCTTTACATTAAGCAGATATTTTCACTATCCGTCAATATGGAATTTCATTGAGGAGATGATACGCTTCCTTGCCCTGTTCTCACCGATAACGATTATGTTGTGCCTTTTTTACTATTGCACGGACCTGATCCGCAAATATGACATCCGCAAACTCTCCAATAAAATTCGCCTTGTTTCAATCAGCCTGTCCCTGAGTATTCTCTATATGCTACCCTGGCTTTATTTATGCAAATATATCGCCTTTGATGCAGCAAATACGGATAACCTGAACGAATTGATCGCACGGGACGGTTTTTTGGGTACAGGCGGTGGCGGGTATCTTTACCTGCTGATTATACTCCTGTCCTTAAACTGCGTTTGGGTCAGCCAAAGCAATCGACACGGAATATTTAAAATCATGGGCACATTCATTGGCGGCATTATCACCTGGTATCTGTTAAACCTCGGCCTTGAGCCAAATATTGAAAAATACGGCATAACATTTTCCGGTGTAGATTTCCTGCTTGGCCCGGACCGCAAAACAAAACTTGATGAAACAATCCTGTTCATGCGCTGGTTTATTTTATATACAAGCACCATTGCAATATTGGCATGGGGAATGAAATTTAATATTCTGTCCCTCCTGCCCACAAAAAACGTAATTACACAGGCTGAAAATGGATAAAACTTCATTCAACGATTTTATTACCTTGATCAAAGACGTATGGGAGCATGGGGCTTTCGGCGTAGATATTGGCAAGATAGTTCTGGCCCTGCTGGTTTTCTTTTTCTTTCTGATCATCCGCCGGCTGTTCAGTAAATTTGTCATCAATCGCCTGAAAGCATTGGCCCGCAAAACAAAAAACGACATGGATGATCAGATCATAGAAGCCCTTGAGGATCCCCTGCGCTTTATGCCGGTTGTGATCGGCGTTTTTCTGGCCACCGAAATTCTAATTCTGAGCGAAGGGCTGCAACAAGGGGCCTATAGTTTAAACCGCTCGCTGATTACCTTTAACATCTTCTGGATGCTGTTCAAAATGGTCGGGCCGCTTAGCCGTTCTTTCTCAAGCCTGAAAGGGATTTTCTCCGAAAGCATGATCCAGTGGTTGATCAAGGCCATCCGGGCGTTGGTCTTCTTCCTTGGGGCCGCCGCCGTTCTGGAAATATGGGGCATAGAGGTCGCCCCCCTGATTGCGGGGCTAGGCCTGTTCGGGGTTGCGGTCGCACTGGGCGCACAGGATGTGTTTAAAAACCTCATCGCCGGCCTGTTTATCATTGGCGAGAAACGCTTTCATCCCGGCGACTGGGTTCTGGTGGACGGCATTGTAGAGGGCACGGTCGAGGACATCGGCTTTCGCACCACCACCATCCGCCGTTTTGACAAGGCACCGGTCTTTGTGCCAAATTCTGCGCTGGCCGATAACGCTGTGGTCAATTTCACCCGCATGACCCACCGGCGCATTTACTGGAAAATCGGGCTGGTCTATGACACCAGCATTCCCCAACTGCGCGCGGTCCGGGACCGGATAGAATCCTATATCCTCACCAATGATGATTTTGCCAAACCATCCGAAGTGTCAACCTTCGTTCGTATAGACAGCTTTAATGACAGCTCCATTGACCTGATGCTCTATTGCTTTACCAAGACCACGGATTGGGGCGAATGGCTGGAAATCAAAGAAACGCTTGCCCTTGAAATCAAGGATATTGTCCAGAGTGCTGGCAGCAGTTTTGCCTTCCCCAGCCAGTCAATTTATCTGGAAAACATACCCGCCGGCGCGGAGAATTTCCCCGTCCCGAATTCTTCATCCTGATTTTAAGAGATTGGCAATATTTTCCCTCTATAACCCTTTGATATGAGTAATTTAGCACAGAAAAAACATGCCCCCGCCACCAATCGGAACCGGGAACCCATATTGGACGTTTTAACAAATTGCCTGCCTGACCACGGCACAATTCTTGAAATTGCCAGCGGGTCAGGACAGCATGCGGTCCATTTCACCCGGCATTTGCCCGGCCATTACTGGCTGCCCAGCGACCCGGATAAGGCCAGCCGCAACAGCATCCGTGCCTGGTGGTGGGAGATACAACTCAACAATATCCTGCCGCCGCTGAATATTGATGCAACGCGCGATGTCTGGCCCGTCGAAAACAGTAATCTGCCCCTGCCCATCACGGCTATTGTCTGTATCAACATGATCCATATTTCCCCGTGGGCGGCCACTATTGGCCTGATGAAAGGGGCGGCACGCATATTGCCAGAGGACGGTATTCTATATCTTTACGGCCCCTATAAGGTGGACGGCAACCACACCGCGCCCAGCAACGAAGCCTTCGACAAAGACCTGCGCTCCCGTAATGAGGAATGGGGCATCCGTGACCTGAATGATGTTATTGCCCTTGCCGGGGACCATGGCCTGAGCTTTGTAAAATATATTCAGATGCCCGCCAATAATCTGTCCGTAATCTTTCGGAAAGATCCTAAAGGTAACTAAGCCACCAATATGACCGGCGTTTTTTTATGTCCGCAAACCATTTGCAGAGTGGATAGAGCAATAAAATCAATATAAACCACAGTGCCCAGACAACCAAAGGCCCAAAACCATATTCAGGCGGAAATGAAAAACTATCCTTCATGGTTGCGCGCCAGCCCAAACCCTGAAGCTCTGCCGCAAGCAAGGCCGCCAAGTGGATAACGTAAAGATGCAGGACGTAATAAAAGAAGGGCACCTGGCCGAAAACGACCATCCCGTTCACAAAACGCCCGCGCCATTTTTCCGCATAGCCCAGCATCATCAAGCCCGGCCCAAGGGTGATCAGAAGATAAAGCAGGGACGGCGGATATTTGGTCACATTAAAAAATGCCAGAATATTCCACAGCATATCCTTCTGAGCTACCCAGACATTGGGATCACCATAAAAATTAATGGCCCGCAAGATAAAGAACAGGATAACAGCAGACAATCCCATACGGATCAGCCATTTTTGCCGTTCCTCAGCCTCCATTCTATAAAGTCCCGCCAGTAAATACCCCATGGGCATTACCCCAATCCACGGAATGATTGGATAGGCTGCAACAAGCGGAAAACCCATATCAAGGGTAAAGATCGGATTATGCAAGGCATGCCAGAAAGGAGAAAATACCTCAAATGAAACAGGCATCGGGAACAAGCCGAAATCCAAAAGGTTATGGCCAAAAACCATGACGATAGCAAAGGCGGCAATAAAGTATTTCGGTGTCCAGACGAGCACAGACATCACAATTAATGACACGCCGATGGCCCAGATGACCTGAAGAATAACAAGATTCTGTAAAGGCTGAAATGTCCAGGCAAAGGTAACAACAGTAACCTCAATAAAAATCAGCCAAAGGCCGCGGGTAAAAAGAAAGCGGCTTAATTCAGCCTTTGTCCGCCGCCGGGCCATCAATCCGGCACTTAGTCCCGCCAATAGAACAAATATCGGTGCACAAAAATGGGTGATCCAGCGGGTTACATACCAGACCACATTTGTCTGCTCCAAATCCAGCGGATCAAAACGAACGTCCCAGAAATAATCCCGTACATGGTCCAAGGCCATGATGACCATAACCAAGCCACGCAAAAAATCTATGGACGTTAACCGATATGTTTTTCCCTGATGTGACATGCCCTTAACCCCTTGTTTTTATTTTGTAAATCCATCCCCTACGCAGGTACTTTTACAATTTATTGAAACAAGGGACAACTTCGTACAGCCATTATTTTGACTATATTATTTTACATATTACATGGTTTCAGGCGGAAAGTATCAATATATTTCACAGCTGATATATACGCGTCACCCTCTGGCCAATCGCATGGCCTCGGACAGGGTTTCAGAATCGCCAATGTGATTTGCCAAAATCAATATGAGCTTGGCATTCATCAATTGGACATTATCCTCACTCATATCGCGTTGCATATCAATCAGCTCTTGATAGAAATCATCAGGGCGCGTGATATTTGCTTTTAAATTCAGGGCCATGTTATTTCTCCTGTTTCTGACCGGTTGCACGGGCAAGGGCCGCCGTAATTTTATCTTCGTCATAGGTCCGCCAGCGGGCAGCCACATGCTGATCCGGGCGGATCAGGTAAACCCCGCCGTCATAACGTTCCGCCAGCAAGCCTTGACTGTCCATGATCCGGTCCCCAACCGTCACCACCTTGGCGGAAATACCACCGCAAGTAATTTCAGTCTTTTCAGGCTTGTCACCAAAGACCAGCAACGTAAAACCATCGCCCAGTTCGTTAAGCAACCAGCCCTCTTTGCCGTCCACCGTAATCGGCGCGTCCAGACAATTGGTGCCGGGGCGCATCTCACTGCAAAATCCGGCCTCATCAGGCGTATTTAGCGACGATTTAACGTAAGGCGTCGGCTTGGACAGGCGGCCACTATTGACCAGAGGCCGGGCAAAGTCATAATTTTTCGACAGTTCCAGAACCGCATCCCGGAAGTATCGGCTGGCCCGGCTTTTCGGGGTGATAAAGTCGGTGGAGCGGGTGGAATTGAGCAGATTATCATCGGCGGCAAAGGCCCGTTCCTCATCATAGCTGTCCATCAGGCTGTCCGGGGCATCGCCATCCATAACCAGTTTCAACTTCCAGGCCATATTGTCAATGTCCTGTATGCCTGTATTGGCCCCGCGTGCGCCGAACGGGGATACCTGATGGGCGGCATCACCGGCAAAAAGAATACGGTCATAGCGGAAATTATCAATGCGGCGACAGGCAAACTGATAGATGGACACCCATTCCAGTTCAAATTCCGTATCTTTGCCCAGCATGGCCTTGATCAGCGGAATAACATTTTCCGGCTTGGTGGCCTCTTTCGGGTCCGCGTCCCAGCCCATTTGAAAATCAAGCCGCCAGACATCATCCGACTGTTTATGCAACAAGGCTGACTGATTTTTATGGAAGGTGGGGTCAAACCAGAACCAGCGTTCCGTGGGAAAATCCGCCTTCATCACCACATCGGCGATCAGGAAACGATCCTGAAAAAACTGGCCGGTAAATTCCGCATGGACCATGTCGCGCACATTGCTGTTGGCCCCATCGCAAGCGATCAACCAGTCACATTCCATGGTGAACACCCCGTCCGGCGTTTCCACTTGTAGGCTGACATAATCATCATGTCGGGTCAGGCTGATCAGCTTGTGCTTCCAGCGCAGGTCGATCATATCGCTTTGTTTCTGAACTTCATCCACCAGATATTCTTCGCAGTAATATTGCTGAAGATTGATCATGGCCGGCATCTTATGGCCTTCTTCGGGCAGAAGGTCGAATTCATAGGCCAGGTCCTCGCGAAAGAATACTTTGCCCAGATTCCAGCTGATCCCCTTGTCCACCATCTGATCGGCCACGCCGAGCCGGTCCCAGACTTCAAGCGGGCGTTTGGCATAACATACCGCCCGGGAACCGATGCTCACCGTATTATTGTCATCCATGATGACCACAGGAATACCACGCTTGGCACAATCCAGCGCCGCCGTCAGCCCGACAAGCCCGCCGCCAATGACCACAACGGGATGGCGCTTAATGGTGCCATTTTTCTGTTCTTCCGACTGTTTATAGTCATATTCCGGCCATGTATATGTATTCAGCATCGTATATTTCCTGTGTTAATAAAAAGAGTTACCCCTCTAGGTCCAGCCACATCTGCTTATCGCGTTCTGCGGTCCAGATACGCGGGTCACGGATGCCTTGGCATTCGTCATACGCGCGGGTCACATCAAAGGGCAGGCAATGTTCAAAAATCACCCAGTGACCATATTTCGGTTTCAACAGTTCCATGGTGGCCTTATAGGTGCTGTTCAGGTCCATGCCTTTGGCCTGACAGGCCTTAACCGACCCATACATGTCGCTGATAAAGGCGCGGGTTTCGGTTAACCCTTCCATACATTGTTCCGCCGTCAACAGGGCATCACCGCGCCCCGGCACCAGCTTTTCAGGCTTCATCGCCACCAGATTATCCAATGTGGCGGGCCAGTCCTCAAGATAGGCATCGCCCGTATAGGGGGTCGCGCCAAATTCAACCAGATCGCCGCTGAACAATACCTTGTCGTCAGGCAACCACGCGATGGTATCGCCCTTGGTATGGCCCCGGCCAACCTGTTTCAGCTGTACTTCCACGCTGCCGAGCCAGATGGTCATTTCACCCTTGAACGTCTGGGTCGGCCATGTGAGGCCCGGGATGCTTTCGACCGCATCAAACAGGCGCGGGAAGCGTTCATATTCTGATTTATAATCCTGTTCGCCGCGCTCAACAATCAGATCCCGCGTGTCCATGCTGGAAATGATATGTTCCGGGTTATAACCACTGGCCCCCAAGACCCGCACCGCGTGATAATGGGTCATCACCACATATTTAATAGGTTTATCTGTTACCGTCCGGATCTGATCAATAACCAGCTGTGCCATAACCGGGGTGGCCTGTGTATCCAGAACCATGACGCAATCGTCACCGATAATAACGCCCGTGTTCGGATCACCCTCTGCGGTGAAAGCATAGGCATGGTCAGACAATTTGGCAAAAGTGATCTTCTTTTCTTCCATATCAGCCTGTGAGGCAAATTTCTTTTCAGTCATTTTTTTATTCCCTGATTTTTACGTTTTTGAAGTATGGCGATAGTATAGATATTAAATAAATTACTGTCTGTCCTCATAGATGGGGACAAATTCCAGATACAGGCTGAACAGCTCATTCTGGGATGAGATGCCCAGCTTGGTATAGGCCCGCTTGCGGTAGGTGTGGATGGTCGAGATAGCTACCTTCAAGTCAAGAGATATGGCCTCGGAGGTAAAGCCCTGTAAAATCCGGATACAAACCTGCCCTTCCCGGTCGGTCAGCTTGGCAAAAACCGCGTTTTTCACATCCAGCAAATTTGCGGATGCATCGGATGATCTGGTCAGCGGCACCTGTGTCACGATCGGGTCCGGCTTGATTTCGCCTTCCCCAAGCCCCGAAAGGCGGGCATGTTTGAAAATCAAATTAGTCAATATGGGTAGAATTCGCGACAGGGCATCAAATTCCCAGCTCTCAAAACGCCCGGTATCCGACAGGCGGTAAAAACTGCAATATATGGTATATTGCCGGGTCTGAAGCAGGCTGGACACCTTGTCAATCAGGCCGGTATCGGTGAAGAACCGCGCCTTATATCCCGCATCATAGGCGGCCGCCGGGGTATGGGGCAGTAGCGTGATACGGGTTTCATCGGTCTTGCCCACCACCTGCCCGATGGCCCCCAGTTTCGGGTCACGCACATGGAAGCGTTCCGTATAGGCCTTGGCCAGACTGCGGCAAATATCCTCATCCAGCTTGCTTTTGGTGAAAAGATGGGCCGTGGTGCCGTCATTATTATTGATGAAAACCGCGCAGTGATCCACCTGTACCACCGCATTGACCAGATCAAACAGGCTATCCTCAAATTCCGCCCGGCCCAGCTTGCATATGGCCCGGTTCAGCTTGGCTAGCCAATCGTCTGATCCTGCGATGGAGGTGCTATTGTCCGGCATGTTATCCGCTCTATTTTGTCCTGCGCTCATTATGAATATATTTCGCCCGGGACACAAGCCAATCCCGCACAGAGTTTTTATCACCGCCCGCAACCAAATAGGCCGCCGCCTGTCCTGATATATGAGCCGTGCCGAAACTGGCCCCGCCAATTTGCAGCCCTGTG
>JAADFR010000149.1:0-3328 GCA_013152755.1 Alphaproteobacteria bacterium | reverse complement strand
CGGGGGCAGCCGCCAAAGTCGGCCTGCGCACTGTCCAAAAAGGATATTTCATCCCCCGCGCACCGGGCATCCCCCGTGGCCCGGATCACGCCGGGGTATGCGGCGGGATAGGTCGCCGCCCCCCGCGCCGGGGATGCGGCAATCACAATAATCCCAGCCTCCACCGCCCGCGCGCAGGCCGCCGCCAATATGGCCCGGTCCTGCGCCAGTCCCAGACTGAGGTTAATCAGGTCAACCTGCTCTGCCACCAGCCAGTCAATGGCCTCTGCCACCGCCCGCGCCGTGGTCACGCCCCGGCCATCAAACACCTGCGCATTATACAGGGCAACGGTCGGCGCATGATGGCAGATCACCTGACTTATGGCCGTACCATGGCCCAAAGTGTCTGCTGTTACCGCCCCGCCGGTAAAGGACCGGGCAACCGCCTGTTCAGCGGGTAGGCCACTGTCCACCAGGCCCAGCCGCACGGTCACGCCGTATTCTCCGTCAGCCTGCCCTCAGTCATGGAAAACACCCGGTCCAGATTACGGATGGCCCCCACATGATGGCTGATGATAATCCGGGTACATTCCGCAAAATATTTATCCAGCATCTGTTGAAATTCTGCTTCGGTTTCCGCGTCAACGGCAGAGGTCGCCTCATCCAAAATCAAAACCCGTGGTTTCATGAGCAAGGCCCGGGCAATGGACAGCCGTTGCCTCTGACCCCCGCTAAGCTGTGCGCCGCGCTCACCCACCGGGGTGTCATAGCCCTGCGGCAGCTTTTGGATAAAGTCATCAATACGCGCCGCCCGCGCCGCCGCCGTGACCTGCTCTAATGTGGCCTCTTTCATGCCATAAGCGATATTATCCCGCACCGACCCGTTAAACAGAATCGTATCCTGGTCCACCACGGCAATAATCCGGCGTAATTCTTTCAGGGATAAATGGGGATAGGCCACCCCGTCCAGAAAGATGCCCCCCTTTTCCGGGTCATAATGACGGTGCAACAGGTTGATCAGGGTGGATTTGCCGGACCCGGACGGCCCGGTGATCAAAATTTTCTGCCCCGCCGGAATATGCAGGGATATATCCCGCACCCCCCGGCCCGGCTCATAGAAAAAACGAACCCCCTCCAGCCTAATATCCCCCGTGGCCCGCGGCCCCAACAAGATTGGCTCGATGGGGTCCGTCACGGCGATCTCCTGATCCTTCAGGGCACGCACCCGCACCAGACTGACCATGGCCCGCTGATAGGCCACATAAAGCCCCAGAAAAGTCTGCACCGGACCCGTGGCCCGGGCCATATAGGCGGAAAAGGCAATCAGCGTTCCAATGGTCGCCGTGCCGGAGGTGACAAAATAACCGCCAATAATAAAGACGCAGGCCGTGGCGATGCTGGTTAACAGGCCGGGAATGCCGCCCGTCACATGGCTGATAATCTGTAGTTTCAACAGGTCATCAAGATAGCTGTGGTTAAGCCTGTTCAGGCGCGCCTGTTCATGGTCGGCGGCGGATTGGGCCTGAATGAATTTTACCGATGGCAGGGTTTCGATAAAAAAGCTGCTCACATGGGCCGATTGTTCCCGAAGCCGTAGGCTACTTCGCTCCACAAGGGGCCGCATACGGCGCAGAAAAATAACCTGTAAGGGCAAAAGGGCAAAGGCGATCAGGGTTAATTGCCAGCTCAAGGTCAGCATAATGGCCAGACTGCCCACCAGGGCCAAACTGCCATTAACCACCGCCAACAGACTGTCGGTGGAAAACCGCTGTACCTCGGCCACATCACCGTCTAGGCGGGACACAATGTCGCCCGTACGCCAATGGCCATAAAATTGCGGGGACAGCTTCATCAGATGATCATAAACATCCTGTCGCAGGGTGAATAATATCCGCCCCGACAAACCCACATAGAGCCAGCGGTTAAAGCCGCTGACAATGAAAACCACCACCGACATGACAACAATCAGGACCGCAAAGCGGATCACCATATCCATATTGCCCGCCATCAGGCCGTCATCAATGAGCATCTTGGTAAAATAGGGCTGGGCAAGGGCAAATCCGGTCATACAGGCCGCCAGAATCATGACGAAACCCAGCGATTTCACCTCTGGTTTGATAAAGCTCAAGGCCCAATGCAGGGCGTTATCCCGTTTGATGTCTTTCCCGTTTTCCATAGACTAGCTGATCACATGCCGGTCCATGAGCCAATGCCGGGCCGCCGCCACATGGGCAATGGAACGGCCAAATTTCTCCGCATTATCCGCATCATCCCGCGAGCCATCCTGGATCATATTCATTAATTTCACCAAAGGAATTCCATCCACCTGCCAGACACCGCGCGGATGGTCGGCGGTGACAATGACATCCTCCAGCTCAATAAAGCCGCCGCGCACCACCGGTTTTTGGCAAAGCTCAGCCGGTTTTGACGCCGGGTCAGGATGTGATACGCCGTCCAGCGGCGGCCAGCTGCTGCGCGCTTTCCAGAACGGGGCGTCCGGCCAGCGTTCTTCCGAGGCATAGAACTCCCGCCCCATAAGGCACCCGCCCTCAAAGGCGAAATTGATGCGCTCGGCATAAAACCGCAGGGCCAATGCCCGGTCCTCAGGCCTGTGCATCAAAGTATTGATCACCGGCGCCGCCGCAAGGCCACTGCCAATAGCATAGAAAATACCGTTGCCGGACAGGGGATCAAGGGCCAGTGAGCTGTCACCCACCACCAGAAAGTCATCGCCCCCCACGGGCAAAGTCTTGTTGGCCGCGGCCGTACGTACGGAAACCTGATCATCATGGGGTTTTGCATCCCGTAACCAGTCCACGGCCTCTGGTAATTGCGCCGTCAGGTCGGTAAAAAACCGGTCCAGCCCGGCTTTTGCGGGCAATTCACCCTTTTCACTGCTGACAAATATCTGCAGAATAGCGGTGCCTTTGCCATCCCTGAGGTACCATGCCCAGCCTTTGGGAAAGGATGCCACCGACGTCATGGCCCCAAGGTCTGGCGATACATGATAGGATTTCAGCAGGGCCGATGTGGCAGGGGCCGAGGTAAAACCCCCATCCTCCGCCGTCATTTTCCGGCCCAATTTTGCTTCCCGCCCCCGGGCCTCCACCAAAAAATCTGTGACGGATTCCTGCGGTCCCTCCGGGGTAATATAGGAAATATGCCAGCCATCCGGCCGGCGCACCGCCTGCTCTATGCGGCCTTCGTGAACCTCAACCCCCTTGTCTTTGGCATCGGCCAGCAATGCCTGATCAAATGTCTGACGATTGAGGATATATTCCCGGTTTTGGGCCTGTGACACCCCATTCCAATGGGCCGCCCGTTCCACCATATCGCCCACCGACTCCAC
>JAADFR010000148.1 GCA_013152755.1 Alphaproteobacteria bacterium | reverse complement strand
CCCAATGAAAAGGGCTATTATGACTATATGAAGTCCTATTCCCCCTATGACAATGTAAAGCATCAGGAGTATCCCAATATTCTGGTGACCACCGGACTGCATGATTCACAGGTACAGTATTTTGAACCGGCCAAATGGGTCGCCAAGCTACGGGACTATAAAACAGATGATAATCTGCTGGTTTTTGATGTGAATATGGAGGCCGGACACGGCGGCGCATCGGGGCGCTATAAACGCTTTAAAGATTTAGCCCTGGAATATAGCTTCTTTTTTGATCTGTTGGGCATTACGGAATAGAATTTTTCTTTTCCTGTTCTTTTACCTGATCCCAGAGCGCATCCATCTGGTCCAGAGACATTTCATCCAGAGATTTCCCTTGCGCCTTGGCCAGCATTTCGACTTGTCGGAAACGCCGTTCAAATTTGTGATTGGCAGACCGCAGGGCGGTTTCGGCGTCTATATTCAAATGACGGGCCAGATTGGCATAGACAAACATCATATCACCAAATTCCTCGACGATCGTGTCTTCATTGTCGCTGCCTTTACCGGCCTCGACAAATTCGTGGGATAATTCAGCCATTTCCTCATTTAATTTATCCAGAACCTGCGCTGTATCGGGCCAGTCAAAGCCGACCCTTGCGGCCCGGTTTTGCAGTTTTATGGCCCGGGTTAGGGCGGGCAGGGCGGGTGTCACGCCGTCAAGAACACTCGTGTTCTGGTTTTTATCCTTGCGCTCCTCTGCCTTCTGCGCTTCCCAGGCGACGGTTTGCTGTTCAGCGTCACGATAGTCCGCATTGCCAAAAACATGGGGGTGGCGGCGGGTCATCTTGTCACAAATTGCCGTCACAACGTCATCAAAGGTAAAATGGCCTTTTTTCTGTGCCATTTGGGCATGGAACACCACCTGAAACAACAGATCCCCCAACTCGTCTTTCAGGTGGAGCATATCATCCATTTCGATGGCCTCGGCCACCTCATAGGCTTCTTCAATGGTATAGGGGGCAATGGTTGAAAAATCCTGCTCAATATCCCACGGGCATCCCCCATCCGGATTGCGCAGGCGTTTCATGATGGTCAGCAAATCTGAAATATCAGTTTTAGTCATTTATTTTCCCTGATTTAAGACAAGATATATCTTGTACTGAAAAAGAGAGATATGTGGAAATAAAAAAGGCGGCCCATAACGACCGCCTTGATAAAGATTTATGTTTTTTAGCTTAACTTAACGTCTTTTCCGGCGATACAAACCCATGCCCAGAAGTGACAGGGCCATCAGGGCAAAGGGAGCCGGTTCCGGTACAGTCCCGATGATGACCTTAATATCCGTACGGGCCACCTGACTACCATTGGCATTAAAGGCCGCCAGATAGATATCGTAAGTACCACTGATGGTAGGATCATATGATTTACCCGACGCCGTTGTAAAAAACGCATGCCGCCATGACTGCTGCAGGACATTATTATTATCAATTAAAGTTTGATACAGGCCTGGAGCAGCAGCTAATTCTGTAGCATTGGAAAAAGGGACTTCCGCTCCACCGCCATTGCCTGTGGAATTTGTACCAATGCTATGGTCGTAAAAAGGAACTGCCGTGCTAGGGGTAATCGGGTCAAAGGCAAAAAAGTCTGTTCCAATGCCCGGATCAAAATCAATGCCGAGAATATAGAATAAATCACTGATAACCAAACCGGACGTACCATCGTAATTCGTATTGACAGTCCAATCAAAATTCCATTTGGGATTAGCCTCTGCCAGGGTATAGCTATAAGTTCCATCACCATTGCTGTTGGTGGTGCCGATGAATGGTATTTTTGCCCGCAGGCCAAGCTCTACTCCGCTGTCACGATCTATAGTAAACGAACCATTGCTGTTTCCACTCCCGAATATTACATCCGGGATAACATTAGCATCATTTATGAGTGGTGATGATAATGCCGGCGTGATGAACAGGCTTAAGGCCCCTGCCATTCCAATGCATATGCCTTTAATTTTTGATATTTTAACCATTTTTCTTTCCCAATATGCAGCTAATTATTAGTTTGCTGCTAATACTAAGCACACTTTAATTGCCATGGCGGTGCCAGATTGCCCAAGTATATATTTTACAAGCAAGAATCACGCCACAATACATGACTTTACATATTTCAATGACTTAGGACTATTATCAGCTTTTCATGATTTACTTAAATGTAAAGTTTTCTGACAGTTTATGTGTATGAAATGAACAAAAATATTTCTGAAATCAATTTTATGCATACGTATCAAATGGTTAAATATTTTTTTGCCTTTTTTGAAAGTGTAAAGAAAACTGACACCTTTAATATAGGCGATAATGACAGTGGATTGGCAGTGTTAAAGTCCGGGTGACATCCTCCCAAAAATTGATAAACTGTTTATGAGCTAAAAATAAACAACAAAGGATAATACAATGCTTTTTACAACAACAGAGAATATTGCCGGAAAAAATATCACTGAAACCCTTGGGCTTGTGCGCGGCAGCACTGTGCAATCCAAACATATTGGCCGTGACATCATGGCGGGGTTAAAAACTATTGTTGGCGGGGAACTCAGGGGTTATACGGAATTGCTGGAAGACGCCCGCGAACAGGCTTTGCTCCGCCTTGAAGAAAATGCAAAAAATCTTGGGGCAGATGCGGTGGTCAACGTGCGCTTTACGACCTCTACCATCGCGACCAATGCCTCTGAAATACTGGCATTCGGCACCGCAGTACGCTTTGAATAATTCAGGATTCAAAGGGAATTAAATGGCCTTGTAAAATTGTACCGGCACATGGATAAATATATGTCGTATTCCTTGCCATAGCGCGCGGGATTTAGTATAAAAATACGATATATTTTACAATGGTATGCCAAGTGACGGGATGCCGGTACAATAATTGATTTAAGTATATTATAAAGGGCCAATTCTTTGACCGAAAACAGTCTTCCTGATCTCCCCGATACAGGCATTTCCACCATCACCATCGAAGAGGAAATGAAAACCTCTTACCTTGATTACGCCATGAGCGTGATTGTCTCCCGCGCGCTTCCCGATGTGCGGGATGGCCTGAAACCGGTCCATCGGCGTATTCTCTATTCCATGTATGAGAACGGTTATGACTGGACCAAGTCATACCGTAAATCCGCCCGCATCGTCGGTGATGTCATGGGTAAATATCACCCCCACGGTGATAGTGCCATTTATGAAGCCATGGTCCGTATGTCGCAGAGTTTTTCCCTGCGCCTGCCGCTTATTGACGGGCAGGGGAACTTTGGTTCTATGGACGGCGATAGGGCGGCTGCCATGCGCTATACCGAGGCCCGTATGGACAAAGCGGCCAGCGGATTGCTTGAGGATATTGACAAAGATACCGTCAATTTTCAGGCCAACTATGATGAATCAGAATTTGAACCCACCGTCTTGCCTGCCCGTTTCCCCAACCTTTTGGTAAATGGGGCCGGGGGGATTGCGGTTGGTATGGCCACTAATATTCCACCTCATAATCTGGGTGAGGTATTGGATGCCTGCTGTGCCTATGTGGATAATCCGGAAATCACGCTGGAGGAACTGGTGGAGATTGTCCCCGGACCGGACTTTCCCACAGGCGGTTTGATTATGGGGTCTGCGGGCGCACGGTCAGCCCTGACCACCGGGCGTGGTTCCGTCATCATGCGTAGCAAAACCCATTTCGAGGAAATCCGTCAAAACCGTGAAGCAATCATTGTCTCGGAAATTCCCTTTCAGGTTAACAAAGCCCGCATGATTGAACAGATAGCTGATCTGGTGCGCAGCAAGAGGATTGAGGGGATTTCCGACATCCGCGACGAATCTGACCGTACCGGGGTGCGGGTCGTGGTGGAATTAAAGCGCGATGCGGTCGGTGATGTGGTTCTGAACCAGCTGTTCCGCTATTCCTCTTTACAGACCAGTTTTGGCGCCAATATTCTGGCCCTTAACGGGGGGCGTCCAGAGGTATTGAATTTGCGCCGGATCATTGAATGCTTCATTAAATTCCGTGAAGAAGTCATTACGCGCCGGACCAAATACAAACTGACCAAGGCCCGGGACCGGGCGCATATATTGGTTGGCCTTGTGATTGCGGTCAATAATCTGGACAAGATTGTCGCCATGATCCGCAGTGCGCCAAACCCTGCCGAGGCCCGCGAAAGGCTGATGGCCGAAAATTGGGATGCGGTAGATGTGCAAGGTTATATCGAACTGATCAATGAGCCGGGCCGTGGGGTCGTAGACGGAAAATACAAGCTGTCCGAGAAACAGGTCCGGGCCATTCTTGAATTGAGACTGCACCGTCTGACGGCTCTTGGCCGCGATGACATCGGCAATGAGCTGAAAGCTCTGGCCGAGGAAATTGAGGATTATATTGATATTCTGCGCAGTCGGGAACGGCTGTATAGTATCATGCGTACCGAGTTTGTGGACTATCGGGAGGCCTTTGCCACCCCACGCCGCTCTGAATTTGCCCTTGATGCCTTCGGGTTTGAGGATGAAGACCTGATTCAGCGGGAAGATATGGTCGTGACCGTAACCAACACAGGCTATATCAAAAGAGTGCCTCTGGTCACCTACCGCGCACAGCGACGCGGCGGCAAAGGGCGATCCGGCATGAGCACCAAGGAAGAGGACTTCCTGCGTAATGTCTTTGTCGCCAGCACCCATACGCCGATCCTGTTTTTCAGCAACTTTGGCCAGGTCTATAAACTGAAAGTATGGAAATTGCCTGTTGGCACACCTCAATCCAAAGGCAAGGCCCTGATAAATATCCTGCCCCTTCAGCAGGGTGAGAATATTTCCACGATCCTGCCCTTGCCGGAAGATGAGGATAGCTGGAGCGAATTGCATGCCATATTTGCCACCCAAAAAGGCAATATCCGCCGTAATCTGTTGTCTGATTTCTCAAATGTGCGGGCCAACGGCAAGATTGCCATCAAGCTGTCCGAAGGTGACAGCCTGATCGGTGTGGCGGCCTGTTCTGAGGAAGATGATGTACTGATGGCGGCCAGAGGCGGAAAATGCATTCGTTTTGCCGCCACGGCCGTACGCCTGTTCAAAGGGCGAAATTCTGACGGCGTGCGGGGCATCCGTCTTGCAGATGGGGATGAGGTTGTATCCATGTCTATATTGCATAATGTCGCCGCAGATACGGAAGAACGCAGTGCCTATCTTAAATATGTCGCCGCAAAACGTCGGGGGGATACACCGGAAATACCGGAAATCCTGACCGAAGAGCGCATTGCCTATATGGCGGAAAACGAACAGTTTATCCTCAGCATTACCGTGAACGGCTATGGCAAACGCACCTCGGCCTATGAATATCGTGTCAGTGGTCGCGGCGGGCAGGGGATCATAAATATAGAAACTTCAGAGCGAAATGGCGATGTTATCGCGGCCTTCCCCATAAACGATATGGATCAATTGATGATGGTAACGGATCAGGGACGTCTAATCCGGGTTCCGGTGGGAGATGTTCGGGTTGCCGGACGGAACACGCAGGGCGTAACCCTGTTTAAAGTAGGAGATGCAGAAAAAATCGTTTCTGTTGAGCGGGTTCAGGAACCTGAACCAGAAGAAGAAGAAGAAGAAGAAACTGAGGATGATACGGCGGAGGAATGAATATGACACCGAAAAAGAGAATTGGGCTGTATCCCGGAACTTTTGATCCCATTACCCTTGGCCATATCGATATTATTGCCCGCAGTGCCAAGCTGGTCGATCATCTTATCCTTGGCATTTCAACCAACCCGTCAAAAACCGCGTTATTTAGCCTTGACGAAAGGGTTGAGATGGTGCGCCGTGAAACGGCCTTTATTGAAGATAATACTGGGGTAAGAATTGAGGTGCGCCCTTTCAGCACCCTGTTGATGAGTTTTGCCGAAGAAATTGGTGCAACAAGTATCATCAGAGGATTGAGAGCCGTATCAGACTTTGAATATGAGTTTCAGATGACAGCCATGAACTACAAGATGAATTCTGACATTGAAACCGTGTTTCTAATGGCGGAACCCTCTCTGCAAGCCATCGCCTCACGGCTGGTCAAGGAAATAGCCCGCTTTGACGGTGATATTTCCCCTTTTGTATCAGAAAGTGTCAAAAGGGACGTTTTGGCAAAATTAAATAAATAGCGAGATAAATGATGAGAATATTCTTTAAGGCATTTCTTGCCTTGTTTCTATTGGGTGGATTTTCCCATAGTCCGGCCATTGCCGCTGACCTTGAAAATACCCTCTATCTTGACCTGAAAAATGGCCGGGTAACCATCGAAATGTATCCGGATGTCGCCCCGAAAACCGTCGCACGGATAAAGGAATTAGTCCGGCAGGGTTTTTATGACGGTTTGACCTTTCACCGGGTTATCCCCGGCTTTATGGCTCAGGGCGGTGACCCCAAAGGGGATGGTACCGGCGGGTCAGGCCAACATATTCCGGCAGAATTTTCTAATCTGCCCCACCTTAAAGGCACCGTATCCATGGCGCGTGCAGAAGATGAGGATAGTGCCGACAGTCAATTCTTCATCGTCCTTGGCGTCAGCTCGTTTCTGGATGGTCAATATACCATATGGGGCCGGGTGGTTGGTGGCATGAAATATGTTGATCACATCAAAGAGGGGGTTGTTCCGGAATTACTGGACCCTGATAAAATTATTAAAATGCAGGTTGCTGCTGACGTTACACCAGAGGAATAATATTATGGATCTTGAAAATACTCTTTACCTCGACCTGAAAGATGGCCGGGTGACATTGGAATTATACCCCGATGCAGCACCAAAACATGTGGCACGCATCAAGGAACTTGCCCGGGACGGATTTTATGACGGGCTGAAATTTCACCGGGTTATCCCCGGCTTTATGGCACAGGGCGGTGACCCGTCCGGCAATGGCACCGGCGGCAGTGGCCAGAATATCCCGGCAGAATTTTCTGATAAATCCCATGTGCGCGGCACGGCCTCCATGGCCCGCTCCGCCATGCCCGATAGCGCTGACAGCCAGTTTTTCAT
This sequence comes from Alphaproteobacteria bacterium, assembly GCA_013152755.1. Classification (GTDB taxonomy): domain Bacteria; phylum Pseudomonadota; class Alphaproteobacteria; order Sphingomonadales; family Emcibacteraceae; genus Paremcibacter. The sequence continues at coordinate 43,192 of JAADFR010000148.1, read as the reverse complement.
CTGCTTTGACGATGCCCCCCATCTGGACGGTCAATATTCCGTCTGGGGACAGGTCGTGGACGGTATGGAACATGTGGATAACATCAGCACCGATAGCGGTACGCCGGATGAAATAGTCAAGATGCAGATTGCTGCTGATACTGAATGAAAGTAGATTTATTTGATTTTGAGCTCCCCAGAGAGCTTATTGCCCTGCGCCCCGCACCTCATCGTGACGGGGCGCGGTTGCTATGGGTGAAGGGTGCGGAACTTCAGGACAGGCAGGTCACAGACTTGCCTGACTTTTTTGAAGCAGGGGATATTCTTGTCTTTAACGACACGCGGGTTATCCCGGCCCGCCTGACCGGTAAGCGCAGGCAAGCCAAAATAGAAGTTACCCTGCATATGAATGACGGGGATGGCCAGTGGAAGGCCTTTGCCCGCCCGGCCAAAAAGCTGAAAATTGATGATGTCATTGAATTCTCAAACGGCCTTTCGGCTCGTGTGACCGGCAAGGGTGAGGGCGGCGAAGTTTCCCTGCACTTCAATTGTTCAGGCGATAACCTTCGCAAAGCTCTTGACGGGGCAGGTGTCATGCCTCTACCGCCCTATATTGCCTCACAGCGCCCGATAGATGAGCGGGATTTAACCGATTACCAGACGGTTTACAGCAAAAAAGACGGGGCGGTTGCAGCCCCCACGGCGGGGCTACATTTTACGAACCGTTTGTTGGCTGACCTGTCAGACAAGGGCGTAAAATTCGTTCATGTGACGTTGCATGTGGGGGCCGGGACTTTTCTTCCGGTTAAAGTGGATGATACAGCTGATCATAAAATGCATTCAGAATGGGGGGAGATCACCGCGCAGGCAGCGGAAACCATAAATCAGGCCCATGACAAGGGACAGCGGGTTGTCGCGGTTGGCACAACGTCTTTGCGCCTGCTGGAATCTGCGGCAGATGAGGCGGGCAGGGTTCATGCCTTTGCACAGGCCACCGATATATTCATCACGCCGGGCTATAAATTTCGCGCTGTGGATGTTTTGATGACAAACTTCCATTTGCCGCGCTCCACCCTGTTCATGCTGGTCAGTGCCTTTGCCGGACAGGATAATATGAAAACTGCCTATGCTCATGCCATTGATCAAGGTTACCGCTTTTATTCCTACGGCGACAGCAGCCTGCTTTTTCGAGAAGATTTATCATGACTGAATATTTTTCCTATGACATCACTGGCACGGACGGCAATGCCCGTACGGGCGTTATCAAAACCCCTCGCGGTGAGATCAGAACCCCGGCCTTTATGCCCGTTGGCACGGCGGCCACGGTCAAGGCTATGAAGCCGGAAACAGTGCGCGAAACTGGTGCTGATATTTTGCTGGGAAATACCTATCATTTGATGCTGCGGCCCACGGCAGAACGTATTTCCCGTCTGGGCGGCCTTCATAAATTTATGAACTGGGACCGGCCCATATTGACAGACTCCGGCGGTTTTCAGGTGATGTCACTTGCGAAACTCCGTAAAATTACAGAGGAGGGGGTAGCCTTCCAGTCTCATATTGATGGCTCAAAGCATATGCTTACCCCGGAAAGAAGCATGGAAATTCAGCGGCTCCTCGGGTCCAATATTGTCATGGCCTTTGATGAATGTACGCCCTATCCGGCAACAGAGCAGGAAACCGAACAGTCCATGCTCATGTCCATGCGCTGGGCCAAACGATCTTATGATGCTTTTCATAATGGCTCGGAGCATGCCGAAAAAAATGCCCTGTTTGGTATTGTTCAGGGCGGCGTTTTTGAGAAATTTCGCCGCCATTCTGTGGATGCCCTGCGGGAAATAGACTGTCAGGGCTATGCGGTTGGCGGCCTTGCGGTCGGTGAGGGGCAGGAAGTTATGTTTGAGGTTCTGGACTATACCATGCCCTTAATGCCAAAGACCAAACCGCGTTACCTCATGGGGGTTGGTAAGCCGGATGATATCGTCGGGGCGGTGGAGCGGGGCATTGATATGTTCGATTGCGTGTTGCCCTCTCGATCCGGCCGCACAGGACAGGCCTTTACCGCGCGCGGAACCGTTAACCTGAAAAATGCCCGCCATGTGGATGATATGAGGCCATTGGAAGAGGGCTGTCCCTGTTCCGCCTGTAGTCATTATAGCCGGGCTTATCTTTCTCATCTGTTTCGCGGTAATGAGCTTTTGGGGCTGATGTTGCTGACGGAGCATAATTTAACCTATTATCAAAGACTTATGTCGGATATTAGAGAATCTATAGCTACCAAAAAACTAAAAGAATTTACCAAAAACTTCCATGAAAAAAGAGTAATGGGGGACATAGCCCCCTTGTGATTATTTTTTTTAGCTCTTGGGTGAAATAGCTGTTGACCGGAAGGCAATAGGACATTATGTTCCGCTCATCTTTTCGGAGGGCCCGTAGCTCAGCTGGTAGAGCAACTGACTTTTAATCAGTAGGTCACAGGTTCGAACCCCGTCGGGCTCACCATTAAGATGTTGGAAAAAACCGTTCTGCTATCGTGGCTGAACGGTTTTTCTGTTTCTGTATATTCATATTGACCAAAGGGGCGCGGGGCGATATGTTGCGCTTGTCTCTTTTGGGGGCCCGTAGCTCAGTTGGTAGAGCAGCTGACTCTTAATCAGCGGGTCACAGGTTCGAACCCTGTCGGGCTCACCAAATTATCCATTACGAATTTCTGTCAAAAACTCATCCACAGCTAATTTCAACGTAGAGGCCTGCCCGGACAACTCATTGGATGCTGTGAGAACATCAGAGGCGGCATTGCCTGTTTCTTCTGCTAATTGACTGACATTATTGACATTCTCGGCGGCGGCCTCTGTCCCCGTAGCAGCCTGCATGGAATTTCGGCTTATTTCCTGCATGGCGGACGCCTGTTGTTCTACAGCAGACGCAATAGAAGAGGATATTTCATCCAATTCGCTGATTGTTGCAGAAATCTCTTGAACAGCGGACACCGTATCGCTTGTGGTTTCCTGCATATCATTAATTTGTTTTCTGATTTCTTCTGTTGCTGATGCGGTTTGGCTGGCAAGGCTTTTTACTTCCGACGCAACTACTGCAAACCCCTTGCCAGCCTCGCCTGCACGTGCTGCCTCAATGGTGGCATTCAAGGCAAGCAAATTTGTCTGTTCGGCTATATCATTGATCAGCAATATGACTTCGTTAATTTTTTCAGAGCTATTGGCCATTTCGGTTACCCGCGTAGAAGCATTATTCACGGAGTTTAACGCATTTTTCGACGCATTGGAGGCATTGCCTATCTGAGCAGAAATTTCCCGAACAGATGCAGTCATCTCTTCAGAGGCACTGGCCACGAGCTGCACATTCTCACCGGCTTGTGTGGTGGCCGTTGAGGCGGATAAAGATTCTTGCTTCATACTGTTTGCAGAACTGCTCATAGATTCGGATGTAGCGTTTAATTCGGTCGCGGCACTGGAGACTGTATCAAGTACGCCGCCAACACTTTCTTCAAACCTTCTGGCCATTTTAAGACGGTCCGCCATGCGTTTTTCTTCTGCTTCCTTTTCTATTCTTCTGTCTTCTATCAGTTTTCTTTCATCAGTAGATTTTTTCTCTGCGGCACGTTGTTTCTCAGCCTTTTCCTGCGTAATCCGGCTAGATTCTACTTCTTCCTCTAGCCGTAATCTTTTAAGAGCATTCTGCTTGAATACATCGACGGATTTTGCCATTTCCCCCACCTCATCCTGTCGGCCTAAGCCAGGTATTTCGGCGGAAGTATCCCCTTCTGCCAAGCCTGCCATACTTTTGGTCATGGCACTTATAGGTTTCGTAATGGAGCCAGCTATTATAATGACGATGGCCAAAGACAAAACGAGACCAACCGCCAATAATATCCATAAAAGCACTATTAAATCATTAGAATTTTCTATAGCTACTGCCACATCGTTCGACAATAATTTTTGTTGATCGGCAACAATGCCACCTTTGCCATCTATACCAACAAGAATCTTAAGAAGGGTGCTCGCCCGGGGTGCCGCCTCTTTGACCAATAGATAATTGGCCATATTCCACTGTTCCGACCCTCGTAAATCAAACATTTTTGAAGGTAGAGAATTAAATTCAGCGCGCTGTTTGGCGAAAACCTTGAAGGCCATAGATTGTTTTGGCCCAAGAAGCGTCGCTGCTTTTTTCAAATCTCTGAAACGACGTTCATTTTTTACCCATAATTTGTTAAATTTGTCTTTGTAGTTGCTATCTCCCGTCAATAAAAATGCCCGGATATTAGCAAGACCAAGACCAAGGGTTCCTCGAACATCAGCCATAATACCCAGTAATTGTTTCCGCTCAACCGTGGCAGGCATCTGTCCTTCCATGTCTATTAATTCTGTAATTTTAGCAAACATGATAGAGGCCTTTGGTATGGCACCTGTCGTTAAAACTACGTTTGCAGGATATTGTTCAGGCGTATGAGAAATATTTTCAACTGTTGCCTGTGCCGTCTTAAATTCTCCCATGGTTTTTTTAAATTTTTCCCAAGCCGTCACATTGCCAGGATTGGTCCATTTTTTGGATAAGCCATCCATGGTTTTTTCCAACGCCTCAATATCCGTCCATACGTTCGCCCGTTGTTTTTTGAATTTCTCTTTCCCCGTAAGCATATATCCCCGTAAAGAAGCCAGTGAGGCATATATATTTTTAGCTAGTGATGTACTGGCCGTTGTACTGGGCACGCGTAAGTGGTCAATGAGCAAGGTATGTTGATCAATAGTTTTTAATTGCACAAGTGTTATACCGATGGATATGGCCAATATTCCGCAAACAGAACCAAAACCAAGTATGAGGCGGGTTTTAATCTTTAAGTTACTGACAAAACTTAATATATTAAATTTATTGCCCATTTTATCACCTTATATGAAAATTATTTTTCCTACTTTAACTAATTTAACATCGATATTTCATGTTTTAAATTATGTAATATTCGTTAATATCCAATTAAAAAAGTCTTAATTCTTCCCGATACAAACATTCGGGACAGAAATTTAAAAATTATCTATTACAACCAAAAGATTAGGCCAAAATAGTTAGTCCTAATAGCTATTAAAACTAAAAAAAAATCTTATTATATTGAATTAAATGTCGTATTTTGCACCTGACAGTCACATAAATATAATTGAAATAACAAAGAAACAGAGGGTAGATCATTAAAGATGAGTTTCTTTTACATGTTTATAAAGTGACCCATTATGTAACCGTTACATGCCGCTTTTGTAACCGTTACATCATTTCATATATGTTTTTCGGCAGATATAAGAAATTACAACTTATGACACAAATGGAGACTAAAATGAAAAATCCTGTCATTCAAAAAATTCTTTTATCTGCACTTACAGCCTCTTTTCTTAGCTTGCCCGCGCATGCTTATGAAGAGCGTTATGGTATAAAAAACAGCATTAATGCCGGTTTTCGCCTGAGCATTCCCTTTGGGCCAACCAAACGAAATGAAGACAAGGTAAAATACGGTCTTCAGTTGAGTTTTCGCAGGGAATTTAACGACGGCAATGGTTTTCGCACCGATGGCCATATGGCGGGCTTAAAAGTATATAATGCAGATATTATGTCGCTGAATTTTTCGGAAAGTGGTTTTAAAAGTCTGTCCTTCGTCGGGCAGGATCAAATTATTTTTAAAGACGGCAAATTATTGTCAGGCCATCAGGCTAACATTAATGACGTTACCAAAGGTATTTTATTCGGGGCAGGCGGGATTATTATTCTGGCCGGTGTGGGACTGGGTGTCCTGTTGCTATCCGTTCCCAGTGATTGATATATCACAGTCTATCTTTTTAGGCCGGTGGTCCTCATCCAACGCAACAAATACAAATTCACCCTCTGTCACCATGAGCTCTTTATCTGCGCCGCGCCGCAATACCGTCACTTCGATATGCAGGGTGATAGAGGTGGTGCCGACCTTGATAATATCCGTATAGACACTGAGCCAGTCACCGGGCAGGACCGGTTCGTGGAAATTTAACCCTTCAATGGCAACCGTTGCCACGGGGCCTTTGCAATAGCGAATAGCCTCACCGCCACCGGCAATATCCATTTGGGATAATATCCAGCCGCCAAAAATATGGCCGTTTGCGTTAAGGTCGGCTTGCATGGGCACCGTCCTGACAGAGGGTTGGCGGTCTTTGTAATTCTTACTTTTATACATATGATATTCCGATTGTTATATATTCCGGCCCATCCAGATGACACGCCCCAGAATATCAAGGTCGGCCGGCGTACAGCCTTCCCAGCTTTCATAGAAACTATTATCACTTTTGATGGTGCATAATTTGGTGATCGGATTGAGGGAAATACGCTTCACCAGAATCATATCATCATTGCGCAAGACATAAATACCATCATTCCTGAGCGCCTTTTGGGTCATATCCACCAGAATACGGTCCCCGTCACAGAGGGTCGGATTCATGGAATCCCCGAAAACCGTAATCACCGCCAAATCCTCGGCGGCCGCATTGGAACTGCTCCTGATCCAGCTTCGCTTAAAGGCCAGCTTATTGGCAACGTCATTATTTTCAACGATGGCACCGGCACCGGCGGCGGCTTCTATGTCATAGACATTAACCCGGATATAATCCGCGTCAAAATCTGCATCCTCTGCATCAGAAGCACCTTCACCGGGAAAGAGAAAATCATCCGGCGAGCCGAAATAATCCAGAGAAATATTAAAATGAGCAATGATCTTTTCCAGATCATCCTCTTTCAAGCATTTTGGCACACCACGCTTGATGAATTGTTGCATATAGGCATGATTTTTGCCAATCAATGCCGATATAGAAGCATAATCATCCCGGGCACTGGTCCGGATAAGATGGTCCAGCTTCTGCCGCAGCCTGAAATAATATTTGTTATAGTCCATTGTCGTCCAAATGGTCATTTATCTTACAATAGGACTATATCATATTATTTAATACCTATACAAGGATATTCAGCCCTGTCTGTTATGAGCAGCCGCTTGTGGTGCCACAGGTATCGCATTTCATACAGGTGCCGTTGCGCACCATGGTAAAGTTCCCACATTCGCTACAGGCATCACCCTCATAGCCCTTAATCCGGGCTTCCATGGCGCGGGAAGCTCTTACATCCCTTTTGTTGGCCGAACCCGACGTGCTCCCGGTGGCCATGGCGGTTTTGCTTGTATAAACCGCTTCCTGATTAACATCCCGGGCCTCGACAGCCGTATCCGACTTATCGGCGGCATTCAGAACATAGAGGTTGTTTTTGCGTACGTATCCCGTGCTGGCATAGGAAATAACCCGGTCAAGAGCTTCATTGGTAACTTCACCTGCTATGAAATCACCCGCGCCCCGGCCAATGGTATCCGGGGCCAGATCGTCCGTATTAACATGAGCCAGATCCTTGCGGCCAAGATAGGACACGGCCAGCTCCCGGAAAATATAATCCAGAACCGAGGTGGCCATTTTGATGGCATCATTGCCGGTAACCTGCCCGGAAGGTTCAAAACGGGTGAAGGTAAAGGCTTCAACAAATTCTTCTAATGGTACGCCGTATTGCAAGCCGATAGACAGGGCAATGGCGAAATTATTCATCAGACTGCGAAAGGCCGCACCTTCCTTATGCATATCAAGGAATATCTCGCCCAGCGTGCCGTCATCATACTCCCCGGTCCGCAGGTAGATTTTATGACCGCCAACAGAGGCCTTCTGTGTATAGCCCTTGCGGCGTCCCGGTAGTTTGTGGCGTTCGGATTGCATGATGATTTTTTCAACAATCCGTTCGGCAACCACCTTGGTTTTTTCCGGCAGAGTGATTTCTTCTTCAAGGTCATCCATATTAAGTAAAGCGGCACTTAAAGGCTGGCTGAGTTTGGAGCCGTCACGATAGAGCGCATTGGCTTTCAGACCAAGCTTCCATGACTTCATATAGGCTTCCTTGCAGTCTTCCATCGTGGCGGATGCCGGCATATTGACGGTCTTTGAAATAGCGCCGGATATAAACGGCTGGGCGGCAGCCATCATCAGGATATGGCTGTCCACAGACAGGAACCGCTTGCCTTTTTTACCGCAAGGGTTGGCACAGTCAAATATGGGCAGATGCTCTTCTTTCAGATGCGGTGCCCCTTCCAGGGTCATGGCCCCGGTGCAATAGAGGTTGGCATCGTCAATTTCCGTTTTGCTGAAGCCCATAGCCTCCAGCATGTTAAAGGTCATATCAGAAAGCTGTTCCGCACTAAATCCCAACACATCCATGCAGAATTCTTTGCCCAACGTCCATTGATTAAACGTGAAGGTAATGTCATAGGAACTGGCCAAAGTCTGTTCCAATGCATCAAGTTGCACCCGTGCAAAGCCCTTGGCTTTCAGGCTTTCATGATTGATGCTCGGCGCATCTTTCAGGGTGCCGTGACCCACAGCATATTTGGCCATATTATCGATTTGTTTCGGGGTATAGCCGATGTTTTTAAGGGCTTCCGGCACCATACGGTTGATGATTTTGAAATAACCACCGCCGGCCAGCTTCTTAAACTTCACCAAGGCGAAGTCAGGTTCGATCCCCGTTGTATCGCAATCCATGACCAACCCAATTGTCCCGGTCGGCGCAATAACCGTGGTCTGGGCATTGCGGTAACCATGCTGCTTGCCTAGTTCAAGCGCTTTGTCCCACGCCATGCCTGCCGCAACGGCAAGCTTGGGGAAGGGGCAGTTGACCAGATCAAGGGGAACGGGCAAGGTGGCAAGCCCCTCATACCCGTCTGCTTCACCAAGGGCGGCATTACGGTGATTGCGGATCACCCGCAACATATGGTCTTTGTTCTTGGCATAGCCCGCAAAGGCCCCATGTTCGGCGGCCATCTCGGCAGAGGTGGCATAGCTGACCCCGCTCATCAGGGCGGAAATCGCGCCGCATAATGCCCGGCCTTCATCGCTATCATAAGACAGGCTGGTGGACATGATAAAGCTGCCGATATTGGCAAACCCAAGGCCAAGCGTACGATATTCATAGCTCAGGCGGGCAATTTCCTTGGACGGGAACTGTGCCATCAATACGGAAATTTCCAAGACGACGGTCCAGAGCCGGACCCCATGTTCAAAATCATCAATTTCAAACGTACCGTCCTTGCTGCGGAATTTCATCAGATTAAGCGAGGCAAGATTGCAGGCCGTATCGTCAAGGAACATATATTCCGAGCAGGGATTGGACGCCCGTATCTCTCCGGATTCCGGACAGGTATGCCAGTCATTGATAGTGGTATGATATTGTAGGCCGGGATCAGCGCACTGCCATGCGGCAAGGCCAATATCATCCCATATTTCCCGGGCAGGCAGCGTTTGGGTGACACTGCCGTCCGTGCGGCTTTTTAACTGCCAGTCACTGTCATCCAGAACCGCTTCCATAAAATCATCGGTCAGGCGCACAGTATTGTTGGAATTTTGCCCGGATACAGTGACATAGGCTTCTGAATCCCAATCCGTATCATAGGTTTCAAATTCAATCTGATTATATCCCTGCCGGGCGAACTGTATCACGCGTTGACTGATGGCTTCCGGAACCAGTGAATTGCGGGCCGCCAGCAAAGCCAATTTAAGCTGTTTGTTGGTTTTAGGATCAAAACGTTCATCATCACCCATGTCTTTTTCAAAGCAGGCCTTCATGACCTCTTTCATGTGCTTCTTGGTGATCTGCGAGCCAACCACAAGGGCCGCAACCTTTTGTTCCTCGGTTACTTTCCATTTAATAAAATCCACCACATCCGGATGATCCACATCAACAATGACCATCTTGGCCGCCCGGCGCGTCGTGCCGCCGGATTTAATGGCGCCAGCTGCCCGGTCGCCAATTTTCAGGAAGCTCATCAGCCCGGAAGAACTGCCGCCGCCGGACAAGGGCTCGCCGCCGCCGCGAATATGGGAGAAATTACTGCCCGTGCCGGAACCATATTTAAACAACCGGGCTTCCCGGGTCCAGAGATCCATGATTCCACCTTCATTGACCAAATCATCAGATACGCTCTGAATAAAGCAGGCATGGGGCTGGGGATGCTCATAGGCGGTTTTGGATTTGGTCAATTTGCCATTTTCATGGTCCACATAATAATGCCCTTGCGCCGGGCCATCAATGCCATATGCCCAGTTCAGACCAGTGTTGAACCACTGCGGTGAGTTGGGGGCGCACATCTGGCTGGCCAGCATATAACGTAATTCATCAAAAAAGGTGCGGGCATCTTCTTCGGCGGTGAAATAACCACCTTTCCAGCCCCAATAGGTCCATGTCCCCGCCAGGCGGTCAAAAATCTGTTTCGCGCTGCTTTCCGGGCCATAACGTTTTTCTTTGGGCAGTTTTTTGAGGGCCGCTTCGTCACTTTTCTTGCGCCACAACCAACTGGGGATACTATTTTCCTCAACGGATTTCAGACAGGCCGGGATGCCGTCTTTGCGAAAATATTTCTGGGCGAGAATATCCGCCGCCACCTGGCTCCAACTTGCCGGGACTTCGAATCCCTTTAATTCAAAGACAGTGGTGCCATCAGGATTCCTGATTTCGCTATCTGCTTCTCTGAATGTGATTCCATCGTAGGGTGACGTGTCTGCTGACGTAAAACGGCGGTTTATCCTCATCAAATATCCTCAAACTATATTTTTTTGTTATGGTTAACTGACAGACGCGAAGTCTATTATAAGAAAAGACAGAGGAATAGCTTTTTTTTCATATATATTGTGGGTACGTAGTCTTGACTTTGCTATATATGGTGTTCTCAATGAGTCGGGCAGACGAACGAAATTTGTTAACAAATTAACTGTTCAGGGAAAATTATCCTTTTGTGCGCCATAATATAGCCTGAATTGTTTTTATGGTTGTTATGGTTTGGGCCACGGGGTATAGAAAACAGGTGAAACTGGTTAATTTTATGTAGGAACTTTAAGATGGTTGCTTTTATCAGACGGATGTGTGGATGGTGGTACGGCGCCACAATCGGGACCCTTGTTCATACTTTTTTCAATGGTGAAAAGGTTGGCGAGGATGTTCAGGGTAATGTCTATTATAAGGAAAAGAAGGGCCCCAAACGCTGGGTAATCTATAAAACTGATATTGAGGCCTCTAAAATTCCGCCGGAATGGCATATGTGGCTTCATCATACGGTTGACTATACGCCGCTGGAACGCAAACCGGACCGTAAGGCATGGGAAAAAGATCTGGAGCCTAATATGACCGGCACTGTCCATGCCTATTACCCCACCGGGAGCCTGAATGAGGGCGGCAAGCGTCCGAAAACCACAGGCGATTATGAAGCATGGACCCCCGGAGCGTAATGATATTCCACAAAATAACAGGGCAATAATAATATGAAAAATAACATCGTCGAGACATTGATGGGGGCTATCATTCTGGTGGTTGCCGGAAGTTTTTTATATTTTGCCTTTAGCCATGCCAATGTCTCCCCCAATGGCGGTAAGACCTATATTGTGAAATTCGACAAGGTTGACGGGCTTTCCGTGGGCGGTGATGTTAAAATAAGCGGCATTAAGGTCGGGTCTATTACGGATCAATATCTGGATAAGAACACCTTTTTTGCCGTCGTAAAAATCAACATTGACCCTTCTATTGTCCTGAGTGACAGCACCTTTGCCAAGATAACGTCAGAGGGCTTACTGGGCGGGAATTACCTTGTGCTTGATCCCGGCGATGATGCCGATGAAATTCTGGAAGATGGTGATGAGATCACCAACACTCAAGGCGCCGTGGATTTTCTTGGCCTACTGGATAAATTCGCCGGTAAGGGTGATAACAAATAATGGCTTTTCGGGCCATAATATTTGCCCTGTTAAGCCTGTTTATCTCACCCGCTTTCGGGCAAACAGAGACCGCCCCCATATTGGATAAGGTTGATGTTGTCACATTGGCCGCGCTGGACAAGATAACCACCCAGCTCTCCACCATTGAAATCCGGCAGGATGAAACCGTGCATTTTGGTACGCTGGAAATTACCCTGCGCTATTGCCGAACCAATCCGCCGGAAGAAAAGCCTGAAACCAGTGCATTTCTTGAAATTACAGATGTGGGCCATAATAATCAGAGTAAAAAAGTTTTTTCCGGCTGGATGTTTGCCTCTAGCCCGGCTTTATCGCCCCTTGAACATCCGGTTTATGATGTATGGGTTAAAGACTGCAAGATGGTTTCCGGCCCCGCATCCCTGCCCAGAGAGTAGAAATCCCCGTCTATTTCGAGTGCTTGCGCCAGACGCATTTTATAGTCATAGCGCGGGATTTCCAATGCCCCGAATTGGGATAGGTGAGGGGTGATAAACTGGGTATCCAGCAGGCAATAGCCCCCAACTTTCAAACGTGCCACCAGATAAGCCAAGGCAACCTTGCTGGCATCTGTCACCCGATGAAACATACTTTCACCACAAAAAGCGCCGCCAATTGAAACACCATAGAGCCCCCCCACAAGCTCACCGTCCTGCCAACATTCCACGGTATGGACAAAACCCTGATCAAAAAGCTGCGCATAGAGTCCTATGATCTGATCATTGATCCAGGTTTCCTGCCGTCCCTTGTCCGTCATAACGGCGGCACAGCCCTCTATCACCTTTATAAAGGCCGTATCGGTCTTAACCTCAAAGGGGGCTTTACGGATAGTCCGGGCGAGTTTTCGGGGCAGGTGGAATTGATCAAGCGGAATGATGCCGCGCATCTCCGGATCCACCCAATAAACATCGGTGGATGTGGCCGTTTCCGCCATGGGAAATATACCCTGAGCATAGGCATGAATGATTAAATCTGCCGTTATTTCGCCCATCAGTCCATATTATTCAAATAATTTTCCAACCAGTGAATGTCATAGGCTCCGTTGATAAAATCTGTCTCCCTGATCAGACTTTGATGGAGGGGGATGGTGGTTTTAATACCATCAATGACATATTCCCCAAGGGCGCGCCGGAGCCGCATCAGACATTCATTGCGGGTCTTTCCGTGGACAATCAACTTGGCAATCATGCTGTCATAATAGGGCGGGATAGTATAGCCGCAATAGATGCCGGAATCTACCCGGACACCCAAACCACCCGGCGTATGATAATCACCGATTTTTCCGGGGCTGGGCACAAAGGTGAAGGGGTCTTCTGCATTAATCCGGCATTCAATGGCATGGCCGGAAAATTTAATGTCTTCCTGGCTAAAGGAAAGCGGCAGGCCAGAGGCAACGCGAATTTGCTCCCGCACCAGATCAATACCAGTAATCATTTCCGTAATCGGATGCTCAACCTGAAGCCTGGTATTCATCTCAATGAAGTAAAATTCACCGTTTTCATAGAGAAACTCGATGGTGCCAACCCCGATATAACCTAGTCCCTCTATGGCTTTACTTACCACGTCACCCATACGGGTGCGCTCGGCGCTGTTCAATGCCGGGGAGGGGGCTTCTTCCAGAACCTTCTGATGGCGGCGCTGCAAGGAACAATCCCGTTCCCCAAGGTGGCAAACATTCCCATGCTTGTCGGCAATGATCTGAAATTCAATATGACGGGGCAGGGTGAGATATTTTTCCAGATATACCGCATCATCACCAAAAGAAGCTCCGGCCTCTTTTTTACAGGCCTTGATGGCGCTATCCAGTTCATTCTCGCTATGAACCACTTTCATGCCGCGCCCGCCGCCGCCGGATGCGGCCTTTACGATGACCGGATAGCCAATGTCCTTGGCAATTTTCTTGGCGTCCATAATGCCGGTTACTTCACCGTCTGAACCGGGAACAACTGGAATGCCCAATTTTTTGACAACTTTCTTTGCCGAAATCTTATCGCCCATCAGCCGAATATGGTCTGCCGTAGGGCCAATAAATTCAAACTTATGTTCGGCAACGATTTCGGCGAATTTATCGCTTTCGGATAGAAAACCATACCCCGGATGAATGGCATCCGCCCCGGTAATTTCCGCCGCCGCAATAATAGACGGAATGTTAAGATAGCTGTCTTTAGAGGCTGGTGGCCCGATACAGACGCTTTCATTGGCCAGACGTACATGCATGGCATCCTCATCCGCCGTGGAATGAACCGCAACGGTAGCAATGCCCATTTCCTGACAGGCCCGATGAATACGAAGGGCAATTTCACCGCGATTGGCAATTAAAACTTTGTCAAACATATATTGTCCGCTATTCAATAATCACAAGAGGGTCGCCGAACTCAACCGGCTGGGCGTTTTCTACCAGAATTTTAGTAACCGTACCGCTTTTGGGTGCCGGAATCTGATTCATGACCTTCATGGCTTCAATAATCATCAGGGTTTGCCCTACGGCAACCTCGTCACCGATCTTGATAAAGTCATCACTTTCCGGGTCTGCCGCCATATAAAGTGTGCCGACCATGGGGGAGGCCACCGTACCGGGGTGATCCTTGTCAGCCACAGTTTCTGGGGCAGCGGGTGCTGATATGGCCGGAGCCGCAGCAACAGCAACCGGGGCCGCTGTAACGCTGATATTCCGAACCACCCTGATTTTTCTTTCCCCGTCCTGAACCTCGATCTCACTAAGGTCAGTCTCATTCAGCAATGTTGCCAGGTCACGAATAACATCCTGATCTACAAACATTTTCGACATATAATCGTCCTTTTATTACTTAACTCAAAATAGCATGCGCGGCATCAAGCGCCAGAATATAACTGTTGCCACCAAAGCCACAGATTACACCATTTGCCGCCGGTGATATATAGGAATGATGGCGAAATTCCTCCCGCCTGAAGATATTTGACAGATGAACCTCAATGACAGGAATATCTACTGTCTGCAAGGCATCCAATATGGCCACAGACGTATGGGTAAAGGCTCCGGCATTTAACAGGATGGCCTGCGCATTATTTCCGGCCTCTTGAATCCAACCAATCAGTTCGCTTTCGCTATTGCTTTGGCGAAAATCAATGCTGTATCCCAATGTCCCGGCATGGGCTGCCATATTCTTTTCTATATCGAATAGGGTTTCAGAACCATATATTTCCGGCTCGCGCGTACCCAGCATATTCAGATTCGGCCCATTCAGAACCAGTATATTTTTTTCACTGACGTTAGTCATGCCAACCCGTATAATTATTTATCCCCACCGTGTATAATATCTTACACCCGCTTTGAAAACAACGAATATACATTTGACGTGGATTAATAGTAAACTATAAAGGATTGAATTAAATCTGCATAGCCATACTGTTAAAAAGCGGAAATGAACATCGTGATTGAAATTACCATTAACGGCGATCCTCATAAAATAGCAAAAGGACAGAACCTTGATATGTTGTTACAGGATTTAAACCTTGACCCGGCCAAGGTTGCGGTCGAAAGAAATCTTGAAATTGTGTCCAAAACAACATATCAGGATGTAATAATCATGGCTGATGACAGGCTGGAAATAGTACATTTTATTGGTGGCGGAAAATAATATGACAGAGCAAAAACAAGAAAAATTCAACATTGCCGGCAAAGATTTTACCTCGCGCCTGATCGTGGGCACCGGGAAATACAAAGATTTTGAGGAAACCGCCCGCGCTGTTGAAGCTTCTGGCGCTGAAATTGTCACGGTCGCCACCCGCCGGGTAAATATCATGAATCCAGACCAGCCCATGCTGGTTGATTACCTTGATCCAAAAAAATACACCTATCTGCCCAATACTGCGGGCTGTTTCACCGCCGATGATGCCATCCGTACGCTGCGCCTTGCCCGGGAGGGTGGAGGTTGGAATCTGGTCAAGCTCGAAGTTCTGGGGGACCAGAAAACCCTGTACCCTAACATGATTGAGACCCTCCATGCGGCGGAAGTCCTGATCAAAGAAGGCTTTGACGTGATGGTATATTGCAGTGACGACCCCATAATGGCGAAACGTCTGGAAGACCTAGGCTGTTGCGCGATTATGCCGCTGGGGGCGCCCATAGGCTCCGGCCTTGGTATCCAAAACCCGGTCCAGATCAGGTTGATCATAGAACAGGCCAATGTACCGGTTTTGGTGGATGCAGGCGTTGGAACGGCGTCCGATGCCGCAGAGGCCATGGAGCTTGGCTGTGACGGGGTACTTATGAATACGGCCATTGCCGAAGCACAAGACCCCATCGCCATGGCCTATGCCATGCGCCTTGCCGTAGAAGCGGGGAGAGCGGCTTATTTCGCCGGAAGAATGCCGAAAAAGCTGTATGCCGACCCCTCATCACCCTTGGCTGGCCTTATATAAGTATTTACGGGGATTTCTGCTGCCGGGCTTTTTTAATCAGCTTGACCAATTCCTCATAAGGCAATGCACCGGGAACAATTGTGTCCCCTATGATAAAGCCCGGTGTACCGGTAATGTCCAGTGCCTGAGCCAAATTGTGATTTATTTTGATATTTCTTTCCATAATAGGACTGGTCATATCCTTGGCCAGTTGTTTAACATCAAGGCCAGTTTCTTTGGCTATTTCAAATATCCGGTCTTCGGTTAATTTTCCGCTGTTGCTGAGCATGGCAACGTGAAATTCTTCATATTTCCCCTGTTTAATGGCTGCCATGGCGGCTTTGGCAGCGGTATAGGAGGATTCTGACAGAATGGGAAATTCCTTGTAAACTATCCTTAGATTCTTATCTTCTTTTTTCAGCCTTTCAACGGCCTTAAGAGCGCGCTTGCAATAACCACAATTATAATCAAAAAACTCTATCATGGTTACATCGCCGTTTTTATTACCGCCAACATAGCTGAAACCATCTTCATAAAGAGCAGTGTAATTCTGTGCCAGTTTTGCCTTCTTGCTACGGTTTTGAAGAATTTGTATGGCTTCCGGTAGAATCTCGGGATGCTCAAGGATATAGGTTCGGATCATCTGATTGATTTTTTCTTTTTGACTGGTTGAAAAGTCATTTTCTTGTGCTTGGACCGTAAAACTCATCATCAGAAAAATCATTCCAATAAAAAAGAACCCCGTTTTTTTTATGATTTGAGACATAAATTTTATTCACTTTCTAATGTTTATCTTTTTTGTGCTGTTTATTTTGTTTCTTGCGGTCTTTATCAGACATATTTGATTCTGTAATGACCAGTATATCCTGCGCACGCATCCACTGAGGCGTATTTTTAGGGAGGGTATCAACCGCATGTTTGGCATTAATCATGGCACCGCGCAAATTCCCCACCAACAGGAAACGCTCCGCCGTTGAATAATAGGTCATGGAGTCATTTTTTTTACGGTGATACGCCACCGACGCCTGACGCCATGCGAAAGAATTATTGGGATCTCGAGCCAAGGCATATTCAAGATGGCTCAGGGCCTCATCCAGATATTGATCATCTTCTGACCCAATGAGGGACTGGGCCAGAGAAACCCGAAGCAATGTTTCATCAGGAAGGTATTTCACCGCATTACGGTAGGGTATGATTGAATCAACCACCTGTCCATTTTCAAATAATATCTGGCCCTTGGTTTCCCAGAAAAAAGGATCATCAGGATGGCTTTTCAACAAATCATCTAATTCACTCAATGCCTTAACTATCTCATGTTCCTTGTTATAGGCAAAAGCGCGGGCATATTTGGCATAAAGGCTTTGATCTGAAATCGGGTATTTGTTGAGCGTCGCATAGGGAGGTTTTAAATAACCATAGAGCTTTGCCTGTAACCGTTCAAATTCATGCTCCAGAGTAGGCGGGGTCTTTGCCTTGTAAAAAGCGGAGCTTTCCACCCGCAGGCGCAATTTGGAAATACGTTGGCCACTCACCGGGTGCGTACCAGCATAGGGGTCACGGTAACGGGCCGTCATAAGTTCCTGATCCCCCAGATAATCCAGAAAGTTAATCAAGCCCATACCGGATTGCCCGGACCGTTCCAGAAAAGTCAGGGCCGCCTGATCCGCCGCTGATTCCTGCGTCCGGCTATATTTCAAAAAAGTCCGGGAGCCGATCTGTTGCCCACCAAGAATCAAAGCCATTCCCGCATCCCCTGACCCCGCCGCAATGGCCGCCGCCCCCAGAATAGCCCCAATCAATGTCATAGCCGTCGCGCTCTTGATTCCATCGGAAAACCGTGACAAATGCCCCCCGGTAATATGTCCGGTTTCATGGGCAATGACCCCGATGACCTCATTGGCATCTCTGGCCTGTAGCAGCAAACCGGAATGAAGGAATATATTTTGCCCCCCCGCCACAAAAGCATTCAGGGTATTGTCATTGATCAGGTAGGTACTGACAGAATTTTTATCCAGATCAGCCACTTTAAAGATGGGTTCAGACATATGACGGATGGTACGTTCAATTTCCGCGTCCCGCAAAATGGAAAGCCCACCGCCTTTTCTGGCATAACTGTAGTCAGTCAGGCCAAGAGCCAAGATTGTTGCCACACAAATAAGCTGGCAGGCAAGAATAGTCGGATAAGGAAGTCTGAACTTGAATATCATGGCATCACGTTAGTTATTGAATTTTAATCCGTCAAATGGAATAGGTATTTTTGTTGTCACAATTGGGTGATTATACGGTCCCAACATAAACCTGACATGAACGAAGCTACACTTTCTTTTTGGTAAAAATAAGGCCCGGCAAATGCCAGGCCTTAAAGGGGGAAACTCTAATTAATCACCCGAAAGTACGTTGCCACCAACCGGTTTTCTTAGGACCATTATCTTTTGGCGCCGCAGGTGTTTCAATCTTTACCGTTTCAGTCTTTGCCGTTTCAGTCTTTGCTGGCTTATCATCCGTTTTCTTGCTGTCAGATGCTTTTCTTCTGCTTCTGGCTTGCGGTGGATAGGGGCGTCTTGCGGGTTTTTGATCCGTTTTCACATCCGCAGTTTCGGTCGTTTTTTCCTCAGAAACAGCCTCATCAGACGTTTTTTTGTTGCTCCGCGTGCGTCTGCGCGGTTTTGGCTTATCTTCTGAATTGCTGTTATCCGGTGTTTCTTTTACCTCTGATTCAACAGGTGAAGATGTTGCATTTTCAACATTCTCAGCAGTATTTTGTTCAGAAGGATTCCTGTTACCACGCCGGGGACGCCGACGACGACGACGGGGCTTGCCGTCCTGATTATCAGAATCAACCGCCACTTCCTGATCATTATCATTTTCAGGATTATTGTCGTCTGTATGGTCCTTGTTCTTACGATTCTGATTGCGTTGCCGATTGCGGCGCGAATTCCCCGACCGATCTTTATTCTGTCCGGACTGTTGATTTTGACCACTATTTTGCCTTGCCTGATTTGGTTTGTCAGACTTCTTGCTATCGGCATTCTTCATTTCAAGTCTGTAGGATGCTTCGGTCAGGCTGGTATCAATGGCCACTTCAATGGTGAAATTATACTGTTCTTCCAGACTGACCAGTTTTGCCCGTTTGTTATTGAGCATATAGATGGCCGTTTGTTCCGGCAGATACACCGTTACCTTGTCATTACGGCCCCGGATACCTTCTTCTTCCAGAGCGCGCAGAATATGTAATACCTGTGTTTCCACGGAACGGATCACGCCGGAACCTTCACAATGAGGGCAGGTGCGGGTGCTGGATTCCAGAACCCCGGCCCGAAGACGCTGGCGCGACATTTCCAGCAAACCGAATGAACTGATTTTGCCAACCTGTATGCGCGCGCGATCAGATTTGAGGCATTCTTTCATTTTCTGCTCAACGGCGCGGTTGTTGCTGCGAACCTCCATATCAATGAAGTCGATAACAATCAGCCCGGCCATATCCCGCAGGCGCAGTTGCCGGGCAACTTCCTCTGCGGCTTCCAGATTGGTCTTGCGGGCGGTTTCCTCAATATTGTGGCCCTTGGTTGCTTTGCCAGAGTTCACATCAATGGACACCAGAGCCTCGGTCGGATTAATGACGATATAACCGCCTGATTTCAATTGCACCGTCGGCGAATACATGGAATCCAGCTGGCTTTCCACCTGATATTTATGGAGCAGGGGGATGGAGTCTGTATAATGTTTGATCTTGCGGGCATGGCTCGGCATGAGCAGGCGCATGAAAGAACGGGCCGTTTTATAGCCATCCTCTCCCTCCACAAGGATTTCATCAATTTCCCGGGTATAGAGATCGCGAATACTGCGCTTGATCAAATCACCTTCTTCGTTGATCAGCACCGGGGCCACAGATTTAAGCGTCCGTTCCCGAATACCTTCCCATGTGCGTATCAGGTAATCAAAATCCCGTTTGATTTCCGTTTTCGTCCGGCTTTGTCCGGCGGTGCGGATGATACAGGCAATGCCGCTGGGCATATTCAAATCAGCGAGAATTTTTTTCAGGGACTTGCGCTCGCTCACACTGGCAATTTTGCGGCTGACACCGCCGCCGTGCAAGGTATTGGGCATCAGGACACAATAACGGCCGGGCAGGGACAGATAAGTAGTCAGCGCCGCGCCCTTGTTGCCGCGTTCTTCCTTGACCACCTGTATCAGCATGACCTGATTTTTCTTGATGACTTCCTGAATTTTATATTTCCGGCGAAGGCCCTTGGCGATTTTTACCCGCAGTCTTTCTGCGGCCTCTTCATCGTCCAGAGCATTGGCGGCTTCTTTTTCAACATCGGCATCAATTTCGTCATCGCCGTCGTCACTATCTTCCGGGTTAATATCCTCGGAAATCGTATCCGGCTCTGCAACATTTTCAGCCTTTGTGATGGAAGGGCCGTCAGATTCCGGCTCTTCTTCCGCAGGACTATCTTGTTTCTCTTCCGGTTCAATGGCCTCTATATCAACAGTTTCAACAGTTTCAACTGCTTCCACCTCATTGGCAGCAACATCGGCGGTTTCTTCAGAAACATTTTCTTCTGAATTTTCGCTGGCGTCGTCCGTCTTTTTTTCTGCCTTGGCAGAACGGGGTTTTGGTTTTTTCCGAGGTTTTCTTTTTGGTTTCTTCTCAGGGATTTCCTCATCTTCTGCAAGAAGCTTGGCATAAGCCGCGGCTTCTTCTGCGATCAGGGCTTCCCGGTCGGAAACCGGAATCTGGTAATAATCAGGATGTATTTCGCTGAAAGCCAGAAACCCATGGCGATTACCGCCATATTCAACAAAGGCCGCCTGTAATGAGGGCTCAACCCGGGTTATTTTTGCAAGATAGATATTGCCTTTGATTTGCTTCTTGGCAGAAGATTCATAATCAAATTCTTCAACTCGGCTTCCATGAACGATTGCAACCCGCGTTTCTTCTTCGTGCGAGGCATCGATTAACATTTTTATGGTCATTTAAATTTTCTCCACAATCATATCCGCTCAAACCCGTCATGCTATTGGCATTAAACAGGCGTGCTGGCTTATAATTGTTGTTTATCTTAGGGTTTAAAAAGGTGGCAACCACAGACTCAACCAAGGCGAATATCAATGCAGACAAACGGTACATAACGCCCGTTTGCGAGAACTGACCAATAGCCAAGGTGCTGTGAATGCTGGAATTCATATATTTACGTCTTTAGTTCTTCAGACCGATATTTCCGGTCTACTTTCTTAATGGTTGCACATATATTCTTGCAATCATGTGATTGCGTTTAAATATGTCAACATGCTTAACATAACCATACAATGGCTACTCTACAATAGCTAAAGCATTTATTTTTATAAATAATTAATGAGAGTTAATTAAATATCGGTTATATTATAGCATATGTTTTCAGGATAAAATCATAATTCAGGTGGTATGCGCGTAAATATGAAACAAATGATACGGAAAATAATAAAGCTGTCCCTGATGATTATGATCAGCGGCTTTGCCAGCCAATTTTCCGCGACGGCCTCATGGGCCAAAACGCCGGAGGTTTCCGCCATCCGCATCGGCCATAGCGGCGGCAAGACCCGTTTTGTGCTGGACATAAACCAGAATATTAAATTTAACATCTTCACCCTCGCCAATCCCAATCGTGTGGTCATCGACATTTCAGAAGTCGCCTGGAAAAGCAACTTTGGCGGAGCGAAGGGCAAGGGCTATATAGATCGTTATCGTTATGGTTTGTTTAAACCGGGCACATCCCGCATTGTCCTTGACGTCAAAGGGCCGGTTAAGGTTCAAAAAGCCTTTATGATTAAACCAAAAAGAAACAAACCCTATCGTTTCGTCATTGATTTGAAAAAAACCAGCAATCAGACCTTTATCAAAAGTATTAAAAAGCCAAGCGTCCGGTCAGTAGCAAAAAGAGCTGTGACCAGCCCGAAAAAAGACCTGAGAAGTGCGCGCAAGAAGAAACTGATTGTTATCGACCCCGGCCACGGCGGCCATGACCCCGGGAATTTAGGCGGCAAAGGCTACCGAGGCTTTCCGGAAAAGACTGTTGTCTTGAGTGCGGCAAAAACCATTCAGCGGGAATTGGAAAAGACCGGACGTTATCACGTGGTCATGACCCGCAGTCATGATGTTTTTGTCAAGCTGCGCAATCGTAGCCGCATCGCCCATAACAAACAGGCCGATCTGTTTATCTCCATCCATGCGGATAGCTTCAAAAGCCCGAAAGTGCGCGGCGCCACGGTCTATACCCTGTCCGAAAAGGCATCGGATAAAGAGGCCGCCGCCATGGCCGCCCGGGAAAATAAATCTGACATCATTGCCGGCATGGATCTGGATGAGGAAATTGATATTGTTCAATCGATTTTAATTGACCTTGTCAAACGGGAAACCATGAATTTATCCAGCAGTTTCGCCAATGAACTAATCCCCCAATTGAAAAAAGCCGTGGTCCTCAGAACCAGACCTCATCGAACAGCGGGATTGATTGTCCTGAAAGGCCTTGATGTGCCATCTGTGCTGGTAGAACTGGGCTATCTGACCAACAGCAAAGATGCCAAGCTTATGATGCAGAAGGAAACCCAGAAGAAAATCGGAAAATCAATCGTCAAAGCCGCCGACAACTTCTTCAACAAAACCTATGTGGCCAATTGAATTTATTCTAGGGAAATTAACTTATCAGTTAAATCCGAAACTTCTTTATCGATGTCTCTAATATCTTTAACCAATGCCTTGCCATGCTCAGGTGATAATTCAAGCACCAGCCTCAGAATATTCATCCAGTTAAGATTGTTTCTGGCTCTTGCGGCCTCTATCTCGTCAATGGGGTGTTTTTTGTCGGCTAAATTTGCCTCATTCCATTGGATAGCTATGGAAAATTTATCAAAGATATTTTTGTATTTTTCAAACAAATCCTCCTTACCCGCATCCCAGTCCTCTTTGGTCAACCCAAGAAAATGAACACCAATACGTTTGCCTTCTTTAATTATATTCGACCTTCTGAAACCTTCTTCTTCAAACAGAAATTTTTTATGCAGCTTAATAACGGCATCGTTACCCGCGACCACTTCACAATTTAATTTTTGAATATCCAGCTTGTCAAAAATAAAATTAATGAAGGAATATTCTATGGCAGAGCCGAGGCCACCTCTTGCGCTTTTCGTCAAATAATAGGCCCAGTCTGTACTCTTATGGAGAGTATCAACTCTATTAAGGCTGACAATCCCCAATATTTCCACACCCTCATTCATAATAACGAAAACCATTTTCTGTTTGTCGTTTCGAATTTGGTTAATCCAGTCCAAATGCTCGTTTAGACCAATGATATGATCTGTATACATCCACCGGCGAATTTCTTTTTCATTTCGAACGTTACGGACATTCAATTGCAATTCCGTACTAAGGTCACCTAGAGGAATCAAATTTATTTTTTTAAGATCTGATGTTTTTTGTATTATCATATATTACCGGTTCATAAGCATTCAATACAATCATTTGAAACATATCTACAATTATTCTCAACCCAGATAATGTCAAGACTTTATCTATAGAGTAGTTATGCATTTATGTAACTATAAGTTTATTACGAATGAGAACCGCTTTTCCCTTGAACAAGTCATCGTGCTGACATATTTAAGTCTTATGAATAAGACGCAGTTTAGGATAACACTCTATATATTATGACAAAAAACCGGCGTAAATCTCTGATTAATATACTAGGTGGTACGATAGTAGCTCTCTTGCTCGGCGCTGTGGCAATAGTGGTCGGCATCCTCTATATCCTTAATCATTACGGCAAAGACCTGCCGGACTATTCCCAATTGGCCCAGTATGAACCGCCCATCGTCAGCCGCATTTATGCGGGGGATGGCAGCCTACTTTCGGAATTTGCCAAGCAAAAACGACTCTATATCCCCATATCTGCTGTGCCACCACGATTGATACAGGCCTATCTGTCGGCAGAAGACAAGAATTTCTATACCCACGGTGGCCTTGATTATCTGGGACTAATGCGGGCCGTGGTTACGAATATAAAGAATGTTTTCACCGGCGGCGGCAAGGTTGGAGCCTCTACCATAACCCAGCAGGTAGCCAAAAACTTCCTGCTCAGTGGTATTCAGACCTATGAGCGTAAGATTAAGGAAGCCATACTGGCCTACCGCATTGAAAAGGCCTTCACTAAAGATCAGATATTGGAGTTATACCTTAATGAAAATTATCTGGGCTATGGATCATATGGTATTGCGGCGGCAGCCCTCAGTTATTTTAACAAATCCATAGACCAACTTGAACTTGAGGAAATGGCCTATCTTGCGGCGCTACCCAAAGCGCCGAGCAACTATCACCCCATCCGAAAATATGATCGGGCCGTAGCGCGCCGTAACTGGGTGTTAAAACGCATGTATGTGGAAGGCTATATTTCCGAAGAAGAAAAGAACATTGCCCAAAGCAAACCACTTGTTACCGCTAGCCGTGATAAAACCCGCATCTTCAAGGCCGAATATTTTGCCGAGGAAGTGCGGCGCGAGCTGAAAAGCATGTATGGCAATCAGGAGCTTTATGAGGGTGGCCTGTTCGTGCGAACATCCCTGTCTCCGGATTATCAGGTTATTGCCGAACGGGAACTGAAACGCGGCCTTGTTGCTTATGACCGCCGTCATGGCTGGCGCGGACCTATAAGGCATATATCTCTGGAAGACATGCCCGCCTTGTCTCAGCAACTGGAAAAACTAGGCGAGATCGTCAAGCTGGATATTCCTCTTGGCATTAAAAGCTGGCAACTGGTACTGGTGACGGCAGTGAATGATGAGAAGGCCTATATCCTGTTATCCGATGGTAGCCGGGGCCGTATTGATTTTGATGAGCTTAAATGGGCGCGGCAGTGGAAGAGAAAAGAATATCTCGGGCCCAAAATCACCAAGGCAACAGAGGTTCTTTTTCCCGGTGATATTATTGCCGTAGAGGAAGTTTTCAAAAAAGCGCCGCCGGAAGACACGCTTCAGGAAATTGATGTTGTTCGTACTTTTGGGCTTCGGCAAATACCCGAAATTAACGGCTCTTTGATCGCCATGGATCCCTATACCGGACGGGTTCTGGCCATGGTGGGCGGCTATGATTTCAAACGCAGTGAGTTTAACCGGGCCACACAGGCCAAACGCCAACCCGGTTCGGCGTTCAAGCCCTTTGTCTATACGGTGGCGCTGGAACATGGCTTTACCCCGTCAAGTTTGATCCTTGATGCGCCCTTTGTGATTGAACAGGGCTACGGCCTTGGCAAATGGAAACCGCAAAACTCCAGCAATAAATTCTACGGGGCCAGCACATTGCGCCTTGGCCTTGAAAAATCCCGTAACCTGATGACAGTACGGCTTGCCCAATATCTCAAGATGGACGGCATCGTGGAAATTGCCGAACGGATGAATATCATGGATAATATGCCGCCCGTCCTCTCCATGGCCCTTGGGGCCGGGGAGACCACTTTGCTTAAACTGACCACGGCTTACGGTATGATTGTTAATGGCGGCTACAAGGTCACACCGACCTTCATTGACCGCATACAGGACCGTCACGGCAAAACCATATTCAAACATGATCAGCGTCAATGCCCGGACTGTCTTGTCCCAGAGTGGCACAATCAGCCGGAGCCTGAAATTCCGGACGACCGCGCACAGGTTCTTGACCCGGTGACGGCCTATCAGATGGTTTCCATGCTGGAGGGTGTTGTGCAACGAGGAACCGGAATCAGAATCCGCGCTCTCAAGAAACCTTTTGCCGGCAAGACCGGAACATCCAATGACAGCTTTGATACCTGGTTTATCGGCTTTTCACCAGATTTGGTTGTTGGGGTTTTTGTCGGCTTTGACAAGCCCCGTTCGCTGGGCAAGCGCGAGGAGGGGGCCTCGGTCGCGGTGCCTATTTTCCGGGACTTTATGCGGGCGGCAACCAAAAACGCGCCGGTGATACCTTTTCGTATCCCTCAGGGGGTGCGTCTGGTCCGGGTCAACCCGAAAACAGGTCAAATCGCCGCTGTGGGTGAGAAAAACACCATTTTGGAAGCTTTCCGACAGGGGACTTTTCCCACAAAAAAAGGCGAAGTACTTGACGGATTTAATTCTCTGGTGCAAACAAAGACCAAGCTCCGCACTGGAACGGGCGGGATCTATTAATTTTTGTTGAGTAATACAGAATGAAAGCCGAAATACAGACATCAATCGATAAAATCAAGCAGTCGCTCGAACTGCTGAGGAGGCATCTTTGACTGGGATGTTGCCCTTGACAGACTGGAAGAATTAACCGCCCTTTCCGAAGATCCGGACCTTTGGTCCAACCCGACAAATGCCCAGAAACTGATGCAGGAAAAGAACAGGCTGGAGCAATCCATAAACCTGTGTAAATCCGTTGATCAGGAGCTTTCCGATAATATAGAACTTATCGAAATGGGCGAAATGGAGGGCGATGAGGACATTATCCAGGAGGCAGAGAATGCCATCGAAGCCCTGACCGAAAAGGCTGGAGAACTGGAATTTCAGACCCTGCTGTCCGGCGAGGCCGACAGCAATCATACTTACCTTGAAATCCATTCCGGGGCCGGGGGCACCGAAAGTCAGGACTGGGCTAATATGCTGCTCAGGATGTATAGCCGTTGGGGCGCTGCCCATGGCTGTAAAGTCGAACTGATGGAACTGCATAACGGTGAGGAAGCCGGTATTAAATCAGCCACTATTCAGATCAAGGGGGAGAATGCCTATGGTTGGCTGAAGACCGAAAGCGGGGTTCATCGGCTGGTCCGCATTTCCCCCTATGATTCCAACGCCCGCCGCCATACCAGTTTCGCCAGTGTCTGGGTTTATCCGGTAATTGATGATAATTTTGAGGTGGAAATCAACGAAAGTGACCTGCGCATTGATACCTACCGGGCATCCGGGGCCGGAGGGCAGCATGTGAATACCACCGACAGCGCGGTACGGATTACCCATATCCCCACCAATATTGTTGTCCAGTGCCAGAATGACCGTTCTCAACATAAGAACCGGGCAGCGGCCATGAATATGCTGAAGGCGCGGCTGTATGAGGCTGAATTACAACGCCGGGAGGATGAAGCCAATGCCACCCATAACAGCAAGTCTGACATCGGTTGGGGACATCAGATACGTTCTTACGTCTTACAACCCTATCAAATGGTCAAAGACCTGCGCACGGGCGTTGAATCAGGCCAGCCGGACAAAGTTCTGGACGGGGAAATAGATATTTTCCTCAACGCCGCCCTTGCCGCCCGTGTTCATGGCAGCACGGAAAGCGTTGAGGATATAGAATAGTCATGGGATGTGCTTTTATCTCGCGAAGTAGGAGCAGATGCCCGTACGACGCTGGGCTTCAATAACCGCAGTATAGTCTATGCCCCAGCCCAAATGATGCCAATCAAATTTTACCCTATGATTGTTCAAGTTAATGATTTGCCCCTTTCGTGGTTGTGAAGAAACTTTTGCGTTGTAACTCCCCATTGGGGCACCGGGAAACATAAAAGTTTTTCTGGAAACATAAGCCTTTTCGTAGGTTAAATAATCTTTTTGACACCCTGTTTGACCTCTGGCCAGATTGCCATCATTGGGTAATCTTATTATGTCAGTTCCTTTGAATGTTGGTTTACGACCCAGTACAATTACGGCAGCTTCATCATGTTTGAAACGTTCTCTATATTCACCAATACGCTTGGGTAAATTTATAGTGACCTTATTGCTTTCACCACCATCATATTTTGCATAAAGTTTGACAGAACTGCCTTTGTTTATATCATAAATAGATTTTTCGTGGGCTTTATATTTATAACCACCCTGATATTCTGCTATAAATTCAAAATTCTCATAATTTACTTTATCTCTGGGGCCACATTTAAAATAATATGGTTGACCCTTACCCCCTTCGTAATTAGCCTTGACCTTAATAGCCCATTTAGTGCTATTAGCTATTATCATTCTACTGTCAAAAGTAACCGAAGATAAATTAACAGGTTTTATATAGGGCGTTATGTTTACTGTAATATTTTTTGTAATTACAGTTCCTTTGCCATCTGTTGCTCTTACAGTAAATGTCCTGTTCTGTATTTCCCCCCCGGGGTGATTTAAATAGGTACGGCTTCCTTGCCTGGAAATTGTCCAATAACCGCCCATACTAAGGACTCTTCCAATGCCATTGAAATCAATCGCAACTGGCGCAGCACCACCAGAGGCTTTAAGTTCAATTTTAACAGATGAACAGGCTGGCTTAGAATATGAGCTTCTGGTTGAATTTGCCCATGCCAATTGCCGGACAACCACACCAGTATTAATGCGGCGGGACGGCAGTTTAGATTTTACTCTGGGCTTTGCCGTAATCTGTGTGGACCCAACCGAGGGCAGGCTGATTGCCATAAACACACTCAAACATAAACTATATGTAATTATTGATAGTTTCATAATCTTCTCCGCGAGCTAAATTAATAATCCCTGATTTTCAGAGATTACAGCATACGGAAGGTAAGATTCATTGCTTGATTATTGCTTGAAAGAGTTTGAGTAAACTTGAACCCTTTTAGAACAAGGCGTTAACACCCGTCACTGGCCATTAATCAGGCGGTTTTTTGTTCCGGGGGTTTTGCGCCCGTAACTTTTGCTATGCCGGCACTATCCTGACCCGCATTGGTTTTATGGGTCAGTTTGCCTTCGATGAAGGCTCCGGCCTCTACGCTCAAAGTTTCGTGGAACAGATCGCCAGTTACTTTAGCCGATTTTTCAAGGCGAATATTACGGCCATTTATTTGGCCTTTTACGGTTCCTTTTACGGTGACTTTATCGGCGGTCACAACGCCCTCTACAGCGCCCTGTTCACCAATGGTGAGGGAGGCACAACGTACATCGCCCTCTATGGTGCCATCAAGCTGCATCTCACCAAGGGTGGTGATATTGCCTGTGATAGTGACATCGGAACTGATGATGGAAGGGACGGAATTTGTGGGGCGTGTTGATTTATTCATGGTGCTAGCTGTCATACTCTTGTCGTTGGATTTTGAGAACATTATTCGATGCCTTAAATATTTTCTGCGGGTTAATAGGCTTGCCATTAAACCAGATTTCGTAATGCAGGTGAGGGCTGGTACTACGGCCTGTTGATCCCATCAGGCCGATCTTCTGTTCCAGCGTGACCTTGTCACCTTTTTTCACCAATATCTTGGAAAGATGACCATATCGTGACCGAAATCCATTTCCGTGATTAATTTCAATAAAATTGCCATATGCCCCGTTGCGGCCAGCCTTGATAATGGTGCCATTTGCTGAGGCATAGATGGGCGTTTTCCACCATCCGGCCATATCAATACCGTGATGACGGGCCCATTTCTTCTTGAAAGGATCTTTGCGGATACCAAAGGAACTAGAAATATAATATTTTTTCGCTGGTTTCCCGACCGGAATATGCTGCATAGCACTTTCCAAATCAATCAGTCGATTGTGATGGGCATATAATTTGGCAAAAGGTTCGTTGGACGACAGGTCAATATCATTATTTTCAGAATAGAGAATGAATGGCCCGCCCATGGCCATAGACAAGGACGGTCTGTTCCGGGACAGTTGAATTAATTTACTGCTTTTAATACCGGATTTCTTCAATGTGTTTTCCACATATTCAATTTTGCGGGATATGCGGCTAATCATTTTTTCGGCAAGGGCCTGTTGCTGTTGCTCAATACGGGCAATACTGAATTCAAAGTTGGCCAACTGCGCCTTATGGTTCTGATAAACACCAATCACATCGGAAGATTCAGCATTATAACTGATCACATCGGGTTCAGGATTGTTTTTTTGTGACAGTGTATTTTTTACCTGTGACTGCTTTTGGTCTGGCAGTATGGTTGAGGAAAGGGACTTATCGGCCTCCAACAGCTGTTGCAGGTAAATCTGACGCTGTTCCAAGGCCATAGTCGATTTCTGAATATCTTTCTTCAGATTGTCGAACTGTTCATTTGCCTTAGTATAATTCTTTTCTGCTTTTGCCAGTTCCACATCTTTTGCCGCCAGTATTTCGGCACGAAAAACATAACTGTAAGAGGTGAGGGCAGACCAGACGAAAACACCGAATAAAGCAGAAATGGCAATGAGTTGGGTACGATGGGAAATGGAAATAAACCGAACAACGCCGTTGGTCCTGAAATACAGCTGTCTTTCAGGGAAACGCTGTATGATCGTTTCTCTCAATTTCATAAAAAAATTTGAAATTGTCCTCATCCTCTTGTTAACAAAACCCGCCTTTATATTTTTATAGGCTGCATTTGATACTAAAGCGTAAATAAATGCAATAATTTTCATTGAATAGCAAATATTTACCCTAAGTTAAGCATAACTTTAATCCTTTTCCTGTGCAAGGGGCAGATAAAGCTTTTCTTCAAAACCAGCGCGTGTTCTGGCCGCTTTATTAAAAGGCGGTTTTATCTGGCCTTTGAAATATTGCTGCACAAGTTTTTTATATGCTTTCGCAGAATCCAGATTTTGCTTCTGACATAAATAGTTAAACCATTTCTGTCCCGCATGAACGTGGGAAATTTCCTCTTCATATATCGTGGATAAGACATCAGCACTTTTAAGGTCATTGGCTTTTTCCAACCGCGTGATCATGGCGGGCGTTACATCAAGCCCACGCGCTTCCAATACCAAGGGGACAACGGCAAGCCGCGCCAGCAAATCATGGGCCGTATCCATAGCAGATTGCCAGAGGCCGTCATGGGCCGGCAGATCACCGTAAGTTGCCCCGTAAGATTGAAGCCTATCTGTTATCATCTGAAAATGCCGCGCCTCATCATCGGCAACCTGTGTCCAGTCATCGGTAAATTCCCTTGGCATATCCCCGCCAAAGCGGGCCACCATATCCCAGGCCAGATCAATGGCGTTAAATTCAATATGGGCAATCGCGTGAAGCAGAGCGATAACATTACGTCGCTTGGGCATATATCGGGGCATGAGAAGTTCGGGGGCCGCAGGCCGGGCAGGGCGATTCGGCGGACTGATCAAAAAAGCGTGAGACAATTTTCCGTCCTGCCAGTCTTTGGCATAGCTGTGACTAAGCCGGATTTTATCTTCCGGAGGGGCTGAATTCAGGATTTCAATGGCCGCATCGCCAATAGTGAGCGGAGGAGCCGTCATTAAAGTTCTTTTACAGCCTCCAGCACCGCATCAACGTGGCCTTTGACTTTTACTTTGTGCCAGATTTTCTGGATTACGCCATTCTGATCTATGAGGAAGGTAGCCCGTTCAATGCCCATATATTCCCGGCCATAAAGTTTTTTCAGAATCCAGACGCCGTAAGCCTCACATAATATGCCGTCTTCATCGGATATAAGGTTGATTTTAAGGTCCTGCTTGGCAATGAAATTCTGATGACGCTTTATGCTGTCCTTAGACGCACCGAGAATGACGGCCCCGGCGGCCTCAAATTCTGCCTTTTTAGCGGTAAAATCTCTGGCTTCCGTGGTACAGCCCGGCGTGCTGTCCTTGGGGTAGAAGTATAAAACCAGTTTTTTGCCCTTGAAATCACTCAAACTTACAATATCGCCATTTTCATTTGGCAGGGAAAAATCAGGGGCTTTTTGGCCAACGTCCAACATAGTAAAATCCTTATTTATCAATCACACTGACATTATGATTTTTCAGCGGGACATTCAATTATTTCCCGGTAAATATCATAAATATTTTTCTGAATTTCTGTGACTTTCTGAGCCAGCTGTTCGAGCGTATCCACATCGAACCTTTCACAAAGCGTATCTATCAAACCCTGCTGGTTTTCTGAAAGCTTTATCTCATCACCAAGGCAAAGCCGCAACACGGCCTGAAGATTTTGCATAAAATCACAGCCATGATAGAGCATATTGCCGTTATAGTCGGATAGGATATTATTTTTTTTCAATGTTGAAATCTGGTCAAGCGTATTGGTGACAAAGATTTCCGGATATTGCGATCCATATTTCAGGAGAAAATACTGACAGATAAACTCTATATCCACCAACCCGCCCCGGATATGTTTCACGGCCCATATATCCTTTGTCCCAAACTCATTGAACAGCTTTTCCCGCATGTCAGCCGTATCACGCAATAAATTCTGCCGGTTGCTGTCTTTCAGGGCAGTTTGAACAATCTGAGATATTTTATCCCCGATTTCTGCATCTGCCACAATGGTCCTGCCCCGGGTCAGCG
Source organism: Alphaproteobacteria bacterium (assembly GCA_013152755.1). Taxonomy (GTDB): domain Bacteria; phylum Pseudomonadota; class Alphaproteobacteria; order Sphingomonadales; family Emcibacteraceae; genus Paremcibacter. Next base: position 10,787 of record JAADFR010000148.1, on the reverse strand, counting down.
CCAGATGTTCCCATGTCCAGGCATCATTCATTTGATAATTTTCAAAGCCTTGCAAGGTTACGGCAATGGGACCGGCATTGCCCGACGGACGCAAACGCATATCAATCTCATATAGTTTTCCTTCACCGGTCATGGCGGTTAGGGCATTGATAAACTGCTGACTCAGGCGGGCAAAATAGTGATTTATGGAAAGAGCTTTCGCACCGTTTGAAAAAGGCGGGGCTTGCCGGGGGTCATAAATAAACACAAGATCAAGATCAGATGTGGGCGTCAATTCCCGGCCACCCAGTTTGCCCAGAGCAAAGATCGCGAATTGGGCCCCCTCTATCACGCCGTGTTTTCTGGCAAATTCCCGTTTCACTTCCGCCAGCATGACCTCAAGAATGATGTCTGCTACCATAGACAGATTCTTGCCCGCCGTTCTGGCATCAATATTATTGCGCAGAATTTGAACCCCGACCTGAAATTTATGCTCGCTGGCCCATTTGCGGCTTATATCCAGAATATCCTGAAAATCCTGTGCCAAGGCAAGCTGGTCCTTGAGATGCGCCCTCAAGCCCTCCATATTGAAAGACGCCTCAAAGAAATTATTATTCACCACCGCATCAAGCAAGAGAGGCCGCTTGGCTAGTTGGTCGGCCAAATTCGGCGCGATACCGATAATTTCCGACAGTAATTCCAGCAACCACGGTTGGGCTTTGATAAAGGAAAATAACTGAACGCCCGAAGGCAGGCGGGACAGAAATTTATCAAACCTTTTAAAACTGCTGTCCGGATCGCCAAACCTGCTGAAATTACGTAAAATTTCCGGGACAAAACCATGAAGCAGCTTTCGCGCCCGTTCCGTACGACAGGCCCGGTATCGCCCAAGTAACCATGTCTGGATAATATTATAAATGGCTTTGGGGTCTTCATATCCTGCCTCGGAGATAACCTGCAAACTTGCTTCATTATAATCATCGGGCGGAAAGGCGAGTAGTCGATCATCCACCTCATCATCCTGATGGGATTCTTTCAGCAAATCCGTGAATAACCGGTGAACATTCCGCAAATGATGATCAAGCTCCCGTTCAAAGGTACGCTGGTCTTTATAACCCATAAAACTTGTTATTCTGCTCAGGTCCACCGCGCTGTCCGGCATCACATGGGTCTGGTCATCATTGATCATCTGAAGCCGATGTTCCAACCGCCTGTAATAGCCATAGGCCATTTGCAGAATTTGATTATCTGTTTCGGATAGTTTTCCGGCTTTTTCCAAGGCATTCAAGGCATCACAGGTTGGGGCTACCTGTAATTCCGGCTCCCGTCCACCGGCGATAAGCTGGAAAATCTGGGCATAGAACTCGATCTCGCGAATACCGCCATGACCCAGCTTTATATCCTGTCCGGCAAAACATATTTCCCTGTGGCCGTGATGCTGGTGAATAAGTTTCTTGATGGCATAAATATCCTCCAGCGCCACATAATCCAGATGTTTGCGCCAGACAAAACTCTTGATACGGGATAAAAATTCATATCCGGCAGCGATGTCTCCCGCAACGGGCCGGGCTTTGATCATGGCCGCACGTTCCCAATTCAGGCCCATGGACTGATAGTATATTTCCGCCCCCTCCATAGACAGGGCTACAGCCGTTGCCCCGGGATCAGGCCTGAGCCGCAGGTCCGTGCGAAAAACATAGCCCTCCGCCGTTCTTTCCTGCATTATTTTGACCAGAGTCCGGGTGAGTTTGATAAACATATCCTGTGCCGTTTTACGGCCAGTATAGCGGACTATATCCTTGTCATAGAGAACGATCAGATCAATATCACTGGAATAATTAAGCTCATACCCACCCATTTTCCCCATAGCCAGCACCACATAGCCGGTGCCTTTTGACATATCCGGCGTTGCCCGAAGTTTATCTGCATCCCGGTCCCCGATATGGGCCGGAATGGCCAGATTACCTTTGATCATTTCAATACGTAAAAGATGACTGACGACCAGAGATACGGATGTTTCGGCAAATTCAGTCAGACTTCCCGTTATTTTATCCAAGGACCATTTCCCCGAAAGGTCGGCAAAGGAAATAATCAGGGCAACTTGTGATTTGCTTTGACGTAAAATTCTCATAACCTGAGCTGTGTCTTTTTCATCAGGCAATGTTGCCAACAGATTTTTTATGGTTTTCTCAAAAAGAACATCCAGTGGCTGCGAAAAAATTTCTTTGGCAAAATGCACATCCCGAAACAACAGACGTGATAAATAGGGGCTGTCAGTGAAAATTGCGTATAAGAGATATAAATAATTATTTTGATTAATTAATGTAGCAATATCTGTTACTTGTTGGTCTTGACAGAGCTTTATGAAATCCGCGAATTTACCTTCTGCGTCTGTTTGATTTGTCGCCAGTGGAAAAAAGGTAGATTGTTCCGCCATAAAGTTCAGCACCTTAATTAGGTCAAGTTTTTATTATATAGAGTGTTGCAGGCTATAATATCTGCAAAATGTGATTATAGAGAATTATAATTTGAAACGATACGCCTTAACATTAAAAATACTTCTGGGCTTTTTTTCAGCCAGCGCATTGATGATCATTCTGCTGGGGTGGCGGCTAAGTATTGGACCTATAGCTCTGGATTGGGCCGGGGAATATTTGAAACAGGCATTGGCCTCCTATCAGGAGGACGTCAATGTAGATTTCCGCGATGCGGTCTTAATCTGGCAAAAGGAAGAACGCTCATCCTATGCCGGGGCCAGCGGCCTTGAAATAATTTTCTATGAAGTTGAAATAAAAAACAGGACGACGAATTTTACCCTGAATGTGCCCGAAGTAAGCGCCCGTTTCAGCGGGTTGGCTATGTTGCGGGGTTTGCTTGCCCCGACCAATGTTTCCATAACCGGCCTGTCCATAGATTATACCCTTGGCCCTGACGTCTGGGAATCCAAAGACGACCGGCCTTTCATGGAAAAGCTTGAGGCTTTCCTGAGGAATATACAGAATTCAAACAGTTTGCCTTTTAAAATGGCGCAGCAATTGCTTTCGCCGCCGCAATCGTCCCGTATGGCGGGCTATTTGCGACAGGTTTCACTCCTGGACACCAAAATAACCCTTAATGATCAATTGTCAGGCCAACAATGGCAGATACCCTCTGCCCAGCTTAATCTACAACGGACCGATAGCGGATTAAGTGTTAATCTTTCCGGTGACATAAATATGGCGACCAGCCGTATTATGCCCATAGATTTTTACCTTCTGTTTGACAATGATAAAAAAGAAGCCATCACTACATTGGAATTTTCCGATTTAAGACCATCGGCGCTGGCGGGAAGCGTGGCAGCCTTGTCCGGGCTGGCTGATATGGATGTTCCCTCAAAGGGGAATATCGAATTTAAAATTGACCAGAATTTTAACATTCCCGTAGTGGCCTTTAATTTATCTTTGGGGGAGGGGTTAATTAACCCCGGAAAAATATACCCGGAACCACTAAAAATAACATCTGCGGCCTTGAACGGGCATATAGTCAAAAAAGAAAGCTCCATTGTTCTGGATGAAATATCCCTGCAACTGGGGCAAACATATGTGAGTGGGTCCGGATTATTATATGGCTCTACAGACCGTCCGGGCATCGCGATTAAGGCCGATATTCGAGATTTACCCTTTTTGGATCTTAAAACATATTGGCCAGGCCAGTTTGGCAAGGGGGCCTATAAATGGATTGCCAAAAATATTGACGGCGGCATTGTTCAGGAGGGGCAACTGGACATTTATATTGAACCTGAAATGTGGCCTGCCGTTCCAGATGAGAATATCCCAGCCAAACTTGTTTTGCCGCCTGATGTTATGGTCTTCAAGTTTGATTTTAACAATATCAACGCCCATTACTTACGCCCTATGCCCATGTTAACTGGTATAGGGGGGCGGGCGGTCTTAAACCTGCATACGTTTCATCTTATTGCATCCAATGGCAAAATTGATCAATTGACCGTTAAAAAGGCTGACCTTTTATTTTCTGACATCCATATTAAAGGCAAGGGAATTGCACAAATTACGTTGGATATGGAAGGGACTGTGGAAGAAATTCTCCGCGTTATTGACTATAAGCCCCTTGGTTATCCAACCAAATACGGCATCAAACAGGGGAGCATTACCGGGCAGGCCAAGGCTACCCTGTCCTTACAGTTTCCATTGCTCAAGAAAATATCTTTGCGGGATGTAACCTTTAAAGTTTCCGCAGATATTGATACCCTTTCTATTCCAAAACTCACGGAAAGTCTGGCCATTAATGATGGCCGGATGCATATGTTTGTGGACGGCAAGGGCATTATGTCAGAGGGAGAGATTATTCTTAACGGCGTTAAACTGAAAACAAAATGGCTTGAGAATTTTAACAAAGAAGAAAAGCTGCCAACCAAATATGTCATAAATGGTCTCATAGAAGGCGCGGAATGGGAACAATTGCATCTTCCTTTTGACCCCTATATTGAAGGACCAGTCGAGATTGATCTGTCTCTTTTTGGTAAAGGAGGCACCATAGTGAAAGGGTCCGGCCAATTCGACCTTATGAACAGCAAAAGCATTTTTGCGCCCATTGGCTGGCAAAAAGAGAAAGGCAAAGCGGGACTTGTTGATTTTGATTTGCTTTTCGACGGTCCGGGCAGGATAAATATCCGGAATATTGCCCTGTATAGCGAAACACTGCGCGCGGACCTTGAAATTGATATGGTTGATGAATGGGTAACCCGCTTCTTCATTCCAAAACTTGTCATGAAAGACACGGACATTGTCATGCTCATGGAATGGAATGCACAGAAGAAATATTATTTGTCGTCCCTGACTGGAAAATCCTTTGACGCGGCCCCCCTTATCGAAATTATGCTCAGTAATGGCGGTGACGAAGAAAAAATAAGCCTGCCTGATTTTAATCTTGAGGCCGAGGTCGATGACCTACTGACCAATAACAATGTTCATATTAAAGAAACAAATATGGCGGCCATATACCGGGCCCAGGACTTTACCCATATTACCTTCGATGGCAAATTGGCAGAGGATAAATTTATTAAAGTTACCGTCAAGCCAGAGGGGGACAACCGTAAACTAGAATTTACCAGCAATGATGCCGGGCAGGCACTCAGGGGGCTTGGCATGTTCAACATTGGTATTGGCGGCGATATGAAGGTTGTCGCCGATATGGTCAAGCATGAACGGGGAATTTCCCTTGGCGGTCATGCGGAAGCCAAAAAATTCAAAGTGATTGATACACCGGAATTTTCCAAGCTTCTGGCCGAGAAAAAATTTAAAAAAGCACAGGAGGAACTGAAAAGAGGCGGCCTGGTTTTTAATACTTTTTCCATGGAATTTCGGACCTATAACGGGGTAATGGAAATAACCAAAGGACGCGCAAGGGGGTCGAGCCTTGGCATTACGATGGAAGGCGCTGTTGATCAGGCTTATGATGAAATGAGTATTTCCGGCACCCTGATACCGGCTTACGGCCTGAATTCATTTCTGGGCAATATCCCTCTTATCGGCACATTATTGACCGGCGGAAAAGGGCAGGGTATTTTTGCGGCGACCTACAGTATCAGCGGTCCTTTGGACGATCCGACAATCAAAATCAATCCGCTGGCGGCATTGGCCCCCGGCATATTTCGCAGTCTGTTCAGTGCCATTGGTGGATCCAAAAAGAAAACCCTGCGTGAACAGGCCGAAGAAATGCAAAAAATAATTCCCAATACGCAGCCCGCGCAAAAAAATAAAAAACCGAAAAAATAAATATTATTCCGGTTTAATCAGAATATGTTTTTTCTTGCCGGCAGATAATTTTATCGTGCCTTCGCTGTTAAGCTGTTTCAGCGTTATGACCGTTTCACCATCAGAAATCCTGTCATCATTCAATCTGGCCCCGCCCTGTTTAATCAAACGCCGCGCTTCACCCTTTGACTTTGTCAGCCCAGCCGTCACATAGAGGTCACCAATGGAAATGCCCTTTTCCAGATCAGTTTTTGCTACGGATACTGTCGGCAAATCAGCGGACAGTGATTTCTGTTCAAAAGCCTGCCGGGCTGTTTCTTCTGCTGTCCGTGCGGCTTTTGCACCGTGACAGAGCGTGGTCGCTTCATTGGCCAAAATTTTCTTGGCCTCATTAATATCCGCGCCTTCCAGCTTTTCCAGCCGTTCGATTTCCGCCATGGGCAATTCGGTGAACAGGCGCAGGAATTTACCCACATCCGCATCCGCCGTATTACGCCAGAACTGCCAGAAATCATAGGACGACAGCATATCATCATTGAGCCATACGGCACCGCTGAGGCTTTTGCCCATCTTCTGACCGCTGGCAAGGGTCACAAGCGGTGTGGTCAGGCCAAAAACTTCCCGCCCGTCAACCCGCCGGTTCAACTCAACACCGTTAATGATATTGCCCCATTGATCAGAGCCGCCCATCTGCAACAGGCACTCATTCAGACGACCCAATTCCAGATAGTCATAGGCCTGAAGAATCATATAATTGAATTCCAGAAAAGTCATGGGCTGTTCACGTTCCAGCCGTAACTTCACACTGTCAAAGGTAAGCATCCGGTTGATGGTGAAATGGGTGCCCATATCCCGCAGAAATTCAATATAATTCAGCTTGTCCAGCCAGTCGGCATTATTGACCATAATGGCATCGGTCGGCCCGTCACCAAAGATCAGGTATTTTTCAAATACGGACCGAATGCCCGCCATATTGGCCATAATGCCTTCATCGCTGAGCATTTTACGGCTTTCATCCCGGCCCGTGGGATCGCCAATACGGGTCGTGCCGCCGCCCATCAGGACAATGGGTTTATGGCCGCATTTCTGCAAATGGCGCAACATCATGATCTGTACCATATTACCCACATGCAGGCTGGTTGCAGTACAGTCAAACCCGATATAAGCGGGCAGGCCGCCCTGCAACAATTTTCCGTCCAACGTGGACAGGTCCGTACATTGGTGAATGAAGCCCCGCTCTTTCATGGTCCGCAGAAAATCGGACTTGGGGGTAAAATTATCTATATCGTTGGTCATTACTTTTTCTTTTCCCATAAACTGGCGCATCATGTACCATATCTTGAGCAAAATAAGAAACGGAAACTTGAATTGACTCTAGCGGAAAATCATTTTTTAGCCATAGGATTGATGAGCGGCACCTCTATGGACGGGGTCGATTGTGCTTTGATTGAGAGCGATGGCCATCATGTCAAGGCGGTATTGAAAGCCGTGCATATTCCCTATGCACCGGATTTTCGTCACCAAATCGCACAGGCCATGATGACGGCGGAGAAACTGGGCCATCCCAAACATCAGGATACAACCATTGATCAACTGGAACGCGGCCTGACCATGATACATGCCACGGCCATATCCCAAGTCCTCAAAGCCAATGATCTGAGTGACAGGGATGTTGATGTTATCGGTTTCCATGGTCAGACCCTGCTCCACAGGCCGGATGATGGCTGGACCTGGCAGATCGGGGACGGACAACTTTTGGCCACTGAAAGTAATATCCCGGTGGTAAATGATTTCAGACGTAATGACGTAAAACATGGCGGGCAGGGCGCACCGCTTGTCCCCATATATCATCAGGCTCTGTTAAAGAACCATAATGATACAGACTATCCGGTGGCTGTTCTGAATATTGGCGGGGTGGGTAATATCACCTGGATCAACAGTGACCATGAGGGCAGTATGCTGGCCTTTGACACGGGGCCGGGCAATGCCTTGCTGGATGACTGGATCATGCGGCACAGGGGGGAGCCTATGGACCGGGATGGCGTAATTTCTGCGCAGGGCAGCGTTCGTCATTCTATGGTCACAGAATGGATGGAAAATTCCTATTTTTATAAGACACCGCCAAAATCCCTAGACCGTCAGGCCTTCAAAACACCCGGGCTGAACACATTAAATTTGGCAGATGGGGCCGCCACATTGCTGGACTTTACGATGAAATCAATTGAAATAGCCCTAAGCCATTGTCCTGAGCGGCCTGAACATATCTATGTTTGCGGCGGTGGGCGCCATAACAAAACGCTCATGATTAAGTTGGGCGAGATGGATATTCCGGTTGATCCTGTGGAAATTCTTGGCTGGCAGGGCGATTTTATGGAGGCGGAAGCCTTTGCCTTTCTGGCCTGTCGTCACCTGAAAGGGCTGCCCATAACCTTCCCGGGAACAACGGGCGTTACCCATCCTGTTCCCGGCGGCACTTTACACAAACCCTAATAGCCCAGACGCGCGGTTAGATATTTATCAACCCGCTGAACCAAAGGCGCATGATGATCAAGATACAGATGGTCGGCACCTTCTATCTTGTCATATTGAACGTCAATGCTTTTCTGGGCCTGTAATTTATCCACTAGTTTCTGAACTGCGGCCTCTGAGACAACAGTATCCGACGTACCCTGAATGACTTGACCCGAAGCAGGGCAGGGAGCAAGGAAACTGAAATCATAGAGATTCGCCGGTGGGGATACGGACAAGAAGCCCTGAATTTCAGGACGGCGCATCAAAAGCTGCATCCCGATCCACGCCCCAAAAGAATAGCCGGCAATCCAGCAGCTTGACGCATCCCGGTTATGGGATTGAATCCAGTCCAGTGCCGCCGCAGCATCACTCAGTTCGCCGATACCGTCATCAAAGTTGCCCTGACTGCGGCCCACACCACGGAAATTAAACCGTAAAACCGCAAAGCCACGCCGCTTGAATGAATGATAAAGATAGTAACAGACCTTATGGTTCATGTTGCTACCGAACTGAGGGTCGGAATGAAGTATCAGAGCTATGGGCGGATTATCGCCTTTTCCTGCTTGATAACGACCCTCTAGACGACCATCAGGACCGCCGAAAATAACCTCAGGCATATTAGTATTTATTCCTTAAATAAATATTTGGGCCAGCATATACGTGATATAATATCAAATATCCTGTTATCAAGGTCACACCTTGACGTTTTTGTCCGTTAAACCTATATGAAGTATAATAGTTTGTAACGCTTGACCAAAACTTGCCGAATCTGTGTTTTATAACATAAAAGCACCTATCAAATGCAAGTATAGAATTAGGTATTATATATGTTCGACAATATACGCCACGATATTTCAGTAGTTCTGGCGCGTGATCCGGCTGCTAAATCAAAACTGGATGCCCTTATTTCCTATCCCGGCGTACATGCGCTGATCTATTACCGCATTGGGCATTGGGCATGGGAAAATGGCTTTCATACCCTTGGCCGCTTTATCTCCCATATGGGGCGCTTTCTCAGCGGTATTGAAATTCATCCCGGAGCTAAACTGGGCAAAGGCGTATTCTTTGATCATGGCATGGGCATCGTCATTGGCGAAACCGCAGAAGTTGGCGATAATGTAACGCTCTATCAAGGAGTTACCCTTGGTGGAACCTCTCTGGAAGGCGGCAAAAGGCACCCCACATTGGAAGACGGCGTAATCGTTGGCGCAGGTGCTAAAATTCTGGGGCCTATTCTGGTGGGCCGGAATGCCCGTGTGGGCTCAAACGCCGTGGTCGTCAAGCCTGTAGCAGAAAATTCTACCGTTATTGGTATTCCGGCAAAGGCCGTTCAACCGGCAAAACAGAAAGGGCAAAAAGATTTTTGTGCTTATGGTATGACCACCGATGACCTGCCCGATCCCATCGCCCGATCGCTGGAGGGGATGTTTGACATGGTATGCGGCCTGAAAAGCCGGGTTGAGGAGCTTGAAACCGAATTGGCTGAGCGGGAAGCTCAGGAAATAGCCAAAACCCCAAAACCCCGCAAATCCACCACCAAAGCGTCAAAGTCCGACACAGTCGCCTGATGAAATGATTTATCTGGATCATAATGCTACCACCCCCATAAAGCCCCCTGTCATAGATGAAATGACCCGGGTCATGAAAATTGGCGGCAATCCGTCCTCTGTTCATGGCAAGGGCAGGGCGGCAAAAACCATACTGGAAAATGCCCGTCAGACCATTGCAGAGCAAATAAACTGCCGCCCCCAGAAAATCATATTTACCGGCGGCGGAACCGAAGCCAATAATATTGCCCTGAAAGCCGCCGGATTTGACCATCTTATTCTTTCCATCACCGAACATGATTCCATAAGCGGCATAGAAAAGAATTTCACCGGCACTATAGATTGGCTCCCTGTTGATCAAAACGGTCTTATCACCCCGGATATTCTGGAAACTGCCGTAAAACAGGCACCGGAGAAAACACTTGTTTCCATTATGCTGGCCAATAATGAGACAGGGGTTATTCAGGATATTGCCGCCCTGAGTTCCATCGCCCACAAAAGTGGGACAATGTTTCACACGGACGCCATTCAGGCCTTTGGTAAAATCCCCGTGGATTTCAGAGCCCTCGGGGTTGATATGCTGTCTCTGTCTGCGCACAAGATGGGGGGGCCGCAAGGCGTTGGGGCCTTAATAGCCCTTGAGAAGATTGATATGCCGTCCATAGCAACAGGCGGTGGTCAGGAGGCCGGACGGCGAGCAGGAACAGAAAATCTCGCCGGTATTGCCGGATTTGCCAAGGCCGCTGAACTGGTGCCGGAAAGCCTGAACCACATGCCCCGGATCAAAGAATTGCGCGGCCAAATGGAACAGCGTATAAAGGATCACGCGCCGAACGTTATCTTTTACGGGGCCGGGGCAAACAGGCTGCCCAATACATCAACGATTCTTATGCCGGGCGTGTCCAGTGAAACGCAGGTCATGGCCTTTGATTTAGCGGGCATATGTGTCAGTGCCGGTTCGGCCTGCTCATCGGGCAAGGTCAAGCCTTCTCATGTG
>JAADFR010000147.1 GCA_013152755.1 Alphaproteobacteria bacterium | reverse complement strand
GATAAAATATTTCTTGGTCATCATCAGGATGATCAGGCGGAAACTTTCCTGATCCGCCTGTTCCGGGGCAGTGGCGTGGACGGTCTTGCGGCCATGAAACCACAGGCGGATTTCCCGGTGTCTTTGCCCGGTAGGGACAGATTAACCGTTTGTCGCCCCTTGCTCACGGTGCCAAAGGATCGCCTTAAAGCCACATTGCGCCATTTGGGGCAGGCGTGGATAGAGGATCCCAGTAACGAGAATGATAGCTATACCCGGATTAAAGTTCGGAATTTATTGGCAGAAAATGACATAGACGGGTTGACCGTGGAACGTATGGCCGGGACGGCGGGGCGTATGGGGCGGGTGCAATCCCTGCTTATGTCCCTGACGGCTGATCTGGAACAGGAGGCCGTGACTTGGTTTCCTGAGGGATATGTGGAGGTTGCGGTTGCGCCCCTGGTTTCCGCCCATGAGGAAATTGCCCTGCGCTGCCTCGCCGCATTGCTCAGACGGATCAGCGGCGGGGTCTATGCCCCGCGCCTGACGCGGTTGGAAGCCTTGTTCGACAGATTGCGGGTTGGCGATTTTGCCGGGCAGACATTAGGCGGGTGTTTGATCTCGCCACGTTCCGCTAATCGCATCAGAATAAGCCGGGAAGCGGCGGGCATTAGCGAGAGTTGTGACCTTGAACGGAATAGCCATCTGATCTGGGATGGTCGGTTTGCCATTGAAAATGGGGCTATTTCCGGACATTTGAAGAAAATAGAACGGGCCGAGTGGCAACAGATATGTCACCAGAATCCGGCCCTTGAAAAGATGCGGTTTGCCAAAGTTGTTCGGGACAGTCTGCCTTGCATCATCACGGGCTCAGGCGAGGTGCATTTGCCTAATTTTATCCCGGGTTTTGAAGAAACTGGCTTTCAGGCCCGATTTAAGCAACATTTTGTCAATGATTTGGCTGTAAAATAACGGAAATGGCCTGTAATATACAAATAATATAATAAAAACGCCCATATTGGCTTGTTTGATATGCAAAAAGTCTTACTTATGGGAGATAGCGGAAGAAAATATTCTTCTGATAACAAATTGATATTTGAAAGATGCGTGAAATATGGGACGTAATATTGCTTTATGGGCGATTATCATAATTTTACTTTTGACTCTTTATTCCGCGCTGAATGGCGGCGCGCGTCAGGGGGCCAATGCAGAAATTGATTTCTCCGCTTTTCTTGACAAGGTTTCGGCGGGGCAGATTTCCAAAGTAACGATTCAGGGCAGGGATATTGTTGGCGAATTTAATACCGCCTCTGGCACCTCTGGGAAATTCCATACTTTTGCACCGGAATATCCAAATTTGGTTGGCGATTTGCGCTCCAAGGGTGTGACGATTACGGCGGTTCCGGTGGATAAGGGTGGGTTCTTAAGTTACTTTTTAAGCGCGCTACCTATGATTATTCTGATCGGGGTATGGATTTTCTTTATGCGCCAGATGCAGGGCGGCGGCAACAAAGCCATGGGCTTTGGTAAGTCCAAGGCGAAGCTGCTCAATGAAACCCATGGCCGGGTCACCTTTGATGATGTGGCCGGCATTGACGAAGCCAAGGAGGAACTGGAAGAAATTGTTGAGTTCCTTCAGGACCCTCAGAAATTTGAACGGCTTGGCGGTAAAATTCCCAAAGGCGCTTTGTTGGTGGGACCACCCGGCACTGGTAAAACCCTGTTGGCGCGTGCCATCGCGGGTGAGGCCAATGTGCCCTTCTTTACCATTTCAGGTTCCGATTTTGTTGAAATGTTTGTCGGTGTCGGCGCGAGCCGGGTCCGCGACATGTTCGAGCAGGCCAAAAAAAATGCGCCGTGTATTATATTTATTGATGAAATTGATGCGGTGGGCCGTCATCGGGGCGCGGGCCTTGGCGGCGGTAATGATGAGCGGGAACAGACCTTAAACCAGCTTCTTGTGGAAATGGACGGGTTCGAATCCAATGAAGGCGTGATCCTTGTGGCGGCGACAAACCGTCCCGATGTTCTGGACCCGGCTTTGCTGCGTCCGGGCCGTTTTGACCGTCAGGTTGTGGTCCCCAACCCGGATATTATTGGCCGGGAGAAAATCCTGAAAGTGCATATGCGTAAAACGCCAAAACTGGCCGCTGATGTTAATGTTAGGGTTATTGCACGCGGTACGCCCGGCTTTTCCGGCGCCGACCTTGCTAATCTGGTTAATGAAGCCGCACTTCTTGCCGCCCGAAAAGGCAAGCGGGTGATCAGCATGATCGACTTTGAGGATGCCAAGGACAAGGTCATGATGGGCGCCGAACGGCGGTCCATGGTGATGACCGAAGAAGAAAAACGCATGACAGCCTTTCATGAGGCCGGACATGCTCTGGTGGCAGTGAAATGCCCAGCGTCTGATCCTATTCACAAGGCGACCATCATTCCCCGGGGCCGTGCCCTTGGTATGGTGATGCGTCTGCCCGAAAGGGACAGCTATTCCTATGCCCGGGAAAAAATGTTTGCTGATCTGGCCGTGGCCATGGGCGGGCGCGTGGCCGAGGAAATCTGTTTTGGTTATGACAAGGTATCTTCCGGGGCGTCCGGCGATATTGCCATGGCGACAAAGCTTGCCCGGTCCATGGTGACCAAATGGGGTATGAGCGACAAGCTGGGTATGCTGCAATACGGTGATAATCAGGAAGAGGTTTTTCTGGGCCATTCCGTATCCCGAAGCCATGATATTTCCGATGAAACCGCAAAAATCATTGATGAGGAAGTACGCCGGATTGTGGATGAAAGCTATGAGCGGGCCAAGAAAATATGTACCGATCATAAAGACCTTCTGGACAAGCTGGGCAATGCGCTTCTGGAATACGAAACCCTGACCGGTGAGGATATTGCAGCTATCATGGCGGGTAAGGACATCAACAAGAACTTGTCCGATGATGATAGTTCCGAAGACACGCCTCATGCGGGGTCTGTGCCATCGGCGGGCAGTGCGCCGGCCAAGGGCAAAGATGGGCGTATCGGTTCCGATCCCGTTCCTGAAAATTAGGCCATGCACGGCCCGGCCCGCGATAAATTATATATACAGCCTCTGGGATTTCTCAGGGGCTGTGTTGCTTTGGAGGCCGTGGCGCAGGGCAAGGCTCGCCTTTTGGCCGGGGGACCGCTGGCGTTTTGTATGGTGCGGATTTTTAACCGCATAGGG
>JAADFR010000146.1 GCA_013152755.1 Alphaproteobacteria bacterium | reverse complement strand
TATTTCTCTGAACCAATAGCTGATTTACATCAGAGAATGGATAGTCAATAATTTTATTGCGATGGCCTGAAGAATTTAACATAATGTGAGGTGTCCTTTCAGCCCCGCTTTTCAGTTGCACTCACCTTTGAGAATTTTCCAACTGCTGTGCAGCTATCGCAAAAGGCATGGAAAAATCTGGTGAAACTGCCTACCGCGAGCATATTCTATTGTTGAGGCCAAGGCATAAAAACGAACAGACCGAGGACAGCATCAGCAAGGCAAAGCGTAGTATCCGCCTTCACCGTTCGAGCCTATCCTGTTTTAACTGATGATGTGGACGGCCCCCATTATCGGCATCAAGTGTGCCATAATGAGAGTTGTTTTTAACTTCATTAAAGGAGGGCCATCCATCATGAATATTACCACAATCGGACTTGATCTCGCAAAGAACGTTTTTCAGGTTCATGCCGTTGACCAAAAAGGGCGTGTGATCGTCCGTAAAAAATTACGTCGTACTATGGTAAATACCTTTTTTGCCAAACTGTCGCCATGCCTTGTGGGCATGGAAGCCTGCGGCAGTGCCCACCACTGGGCACGCGAACTTCAACGCCTCGGCCATAATATACGCCTGATGCCGCCTCAATATGTTAAACCTTATGTCAAACGCAGTAAAAATGATGCCACTGACGCAGAAGCCATCTGTGAAGCCGTCACCCGCCCGACCATGCGGTTTGTGCCTATCAAAGCGACCGAACAACAGGCATCACTCATGCTGCACCGGACCAGAGATTTGCTGGTGAAACAACGAACCATGTTAGCCAACGCCTTTAGAAGCCATTTATCGGAATTTGGCATCATTGCCGCAACAGGTATGGGAAACATCGCCAAGCTGATCACCATAGTCAAAGAGAATAAAGATGATGATATTCCCAAGGCAGCCCGTATAGCCCTCAGAATGATCATTGGACAGTTATCCGATCTAAAGACCAGAATTGACCGACTTGAGAAAGAGATTATAACTTGCCATCGAAAGAATCCAGAAAGTAAGCGTCTTGCTACAATTCCCGGCATCGGCCCTCTAACCGCATCCGCCCTCTCTGCTACCATAACAGATGCTTCTCAATTTAGCTCCGGCAGGCAAATGGCCGCTTGGCTCGGGCTTGTTCCCCGACAGAACTCCAGTGGGGGCAAAGAGCAGCTTGGCAGGATTACAAAACAGGGGGATGGATATCTCCGACAACTTCTGGTTTTGGGTGCTACATCTATGCTGGGGGTTGTGAATAAGAAAAGAACACCCGATGACGATTGGGTGATAGCCCTGCTTCAGAAGAAACCACCCCGTCTAGTCACGGTGGCTTTGGCCAACAAAATGGCCCGCATCGCCTGGGCAATTATGATCAGGAAAGAAAGCTACAGTCCGAGAGAAATACGGGTTTAAACTAAACCGAAAAACTGGAAAGAACAGCCATTTGCAAGGACAATTGATTTGATGATAACGAAGGACAGGAAACCAAAAATCCAGACATCTCGCGCTTACACATGCTCATAAATGAGCGCTAAACTGATTGGAGACTGGATCTGCGGAAATCATCAGGGCCAGCGGCAACAAACCCGCACAAACAGGCCGGACACATGACAGCACCTAATCCCATCGTTACAGAAAATTAAAATATTTCTTGCATTTAAAGGGCCGTCCACACATGTGTAAGTGGCCATGTTATAACTCCATGAAAGGGAGGATTTACCATGGCTATCAAACAAGAGATTATTGACGAACTATTGAAGGACTACAAGAACCCTGAAGACCTTTTGGGTGATGACGGGATATTTAAATCTTTAAAAAAGGCGCTTGTTGAACGGGCTTTGAGTGCGGAGCTGACCGATCACCTTGGTTACGAAGCCCACGAGCCCAAAGGCCGCAAGTCTGGCAACAGCCGTAACGGACACGGCAAAAAGCGTGTTACTGGCGAGGACGGCGAGATGACCATTACGGTGCCGCGCGACCGCGATGCCAGCTTTGCCCCGCAGATCATCAAGAAGGGCCAGCGGCGCTTTGACGGCTTTGACGACAAGATTATTTCCATGTATGCGCGAGGCATGTCTGTACGAGAGATCCGTGGCCACCTGGAGGAACTTTACGGCGTAGAAGTGTCGCCTGACCTGATATCCCGCGTTACCGATGAGGTGATGGACGAAGTGCGCGAGTGGCAATTTCGGCCACTGGACGAGGTTTATCCGATTATTATATTTGATGCTCTCAGGGTTAAAATCCGCGATGAAGGGACGGTGCGCAACAAGGCGATCTATCTGGCACTGGGCTTTACCATGGGCGGCCACAAGGAAGTTTTAGGGCTTTGGATAGAACAGACTGAGGGGGCCAAGTTTTGGCTGCGGGTGATGAATGAGATCAAAAACCGGGGCGTTAATGACGTGTTTATCACCGTGGTTGATGGACTTAAGGGTTTTCCTGACGCCATCACTGCGGTTTTTCCCGAGGCCAGCGTCCAGACCTGCATTGTCCATATGATCAGGGGCAGCCTGCGCTATGTGGGCTGGAAAGAGCGCAAGGCTGTGGCCGCTGATCTCAAGGCCATTTATAGCGCCCCGACGGATGAAGCGGCTCTGGCCCAACTTGAAACTTTTGATGAGAAATGGGGCGACAAGTTTCCCGCCATCGCCGAAAGCTGGCGGCGCAACTGGGAGCAGGTCATTCCGTTTTTTGCCTATCCCACAGAGGTGCGCAAAATCATCTATACCACCAATGCTATTGAGAGCCTGAATATGAGCCTGCGGAAGATCATCAAAAACAGGGGGCACTTCCCGAATGATGATGCGGCGACCAAGCTTTTGTATCTGGCCTTGCGCAATGCCGCTAAAAAGTGGACAATGCCCAGCAGAACATGGAAACAGGCCCTGAACCAATTCGCCGTCCTGTTTCATGACCGCTTTCCATCTTCAATATATTGAAGATGGAAATAAACCCATATGGTCACTTACACGGAATATCGGATACTACCGATCATCCTGACGGCGGTATTCAAGATTCAGACGTTCACGCGCCTGTTCACGCCCAAAATCTTGGGCGTCATCATCCCGGTCACGATGTAGATCATCAACATGGGCGATTAATCCCTCAGCATCGCGTTCATTTCTGTGTTTCCACATTTTTTTGCGTGCCTCGGCTTTCATTATTGTATGTTTGGGGTTAAACCGTTTTTGGCGCATGGCGTGGTATTTCTTAATATTATCGCTGACATCTCCCTTTCTTGTATCATCCCATTTCATCCAAAATTTATGCCTGCGGAAATAAACGGCTTGCATGGCATTGTTGATCATATCACCTTTGCGCCGTTCCAGATTATCCGCATTTATGCCCCAATCTGACCAGAATTCTCTCTTTTGCCGGATGTCCAATTCTTGTTTAAAATGCTTGGTTTTATAATCAATTTTATCTGCCCATATGCCTTCGTGATAAGGCCTTTCATCCTTTTGATACTGGATCAGTT
>JAADFR010000145.1 GCA_013152755.1 Alphaproteobacteria bacterium | reverse complement strand
TGATGATATTGAAAAAAGCTCTTATGGCGGCTCTTTGTTGTGTAACAGCAGGGGCCGTCCACGCCGCAGACAGAATTGACCTGTCCACCCCCGAAGGTGCCCTAGAGGCCAATCGGAAAATCCATTGTTCGCTAAAGGACAACCAGCCCATTTTCTATACATGGGAAGGGGAGGTCTTTTCCCAACGCATGGGTGAACCGGACCGGAAATTGTTTAAGGTATCGGGCATGAATGTACGTCAATGTGTCAGCATAGACGGCGGCAAGCGCGGCACCGGCTATCGGCTGGTCAGCCGGGAGGTCATGCTTTATCTGGACCCGAAAACAGGTGAACCGCTGGACAGTTGGCATAACCCGATCACGAACCGCGATGTGAGCGTGATGCATGTACAGAATGATCCGGTCAATGGCCGCCCGTCCTTTCCCTATGCCAAGGATGGCACGCCTTCCCTGCGCTGGACAGGGCGGGAAGATAGCGGCTCATGGTTCATGTCGGTCACTTTCCCGCTTTTCTATCATAATGTGCTTCAGGGCGATTATCAGAAATATGTCGGTGGGGTCTATCAGGCGACTGAGATGTTTAACTTTCTGGGCGAGATGGATGACCTGACCGATGGCGCCAAGGATACCGCGCAGGTCAAGGTGGGTTGGGTGCGCCTGTCCCAATGGCTGCCGTGGATGGAGATGCAGGGCCGGGAGGGCAAACTCTATACCCATGCGGCGGGCAAGAAAATTTCTGGCTTTGAGGCTTTACCGCAGGTTCTAAAGACTTTTATCAACAGCAAAGCCCCGCTATATAAGGCCCCACCATCCGGGGATGACAAGCGGCGTAATGAGACAAGCTGGACCTATTTCAAAAAGCATGTCAAAGGCGGCAGACTGCCTTTCGGCGGCCAGAAATAATATGTCACCACAGACGTTATTCGATAAATTATGGGACAGCCACGTGGTCTCTTCATTGGGCGATGGAGTCGACCTGCTCTATATTGATCGAATATTTCTTCACGAACGCACCGGGTCCATTGCTCTGAAAGGGTTGCAGGAAAAAAAACGCCCCTTGCGCCATCCGGAAAATGTCTTTTGTACCATTGATCATATTGTGGATACTCTGCCGGGCCGGGGGGATGAAACCCTGATGATGGGCGGTAAAGACTTTATCCAAAGCACACGGGCCTCGGCGCGGGATGCGGGGATAACCTTTTTCGACATCGGGGACGCGCAGCAGGGGATCGTTCATGTGATTTCACCGGAACAGGCTATTGTCCTGCCGGGACTGACGGTTATCTGTCCGGACAGCCATACCTGTACCCAAGGGGCCTTTGGGGCGCTGGCTTTCGGCGTTGGCTCCACCGAGGCCGAACATGCCATGGCCACCGGATGTCTGCGTCTGGAAAAGCCAAAAACCCTGCAAATCTCATTTGAGGGTCAGCTGTCAGAGGGCGTTACGGCCAAGGATATGATCCTTTATCTGATCGGCAAATATTCGGCGGCGGGGGGCAGCGGTTACAGCGTGGAATTCTGCGGTGATGCCGTCAGCGCCCTTGATATGGAAGCCCGTATGACCCTGTGCAATATGGCCGTAGAATTTGGGGCCTTTACCGGGATGATAGCCCCCGATGAAAAGACCATTGCCTATCTTGAGGGGCGGCCCTATGCGCCCAAAGGAGTGGATTGGACCCGTGCCTTGTGCGATTGGCAAAATCTGGAAAGTGATGAAAAGGCGAATTTTGATAAGAAAATTACTATTAATGCGGCGGACATCCCGCCCATGATTACTTGGGGGACTAGTCCCGGTCAGGCGATGGCCCTTGACGGGTTGGTGCCGGATAGTGCCAAAATGTCGGACCCTCACGCTCAGCAGGCGGCGGAAAAGGCATTGGCCTATATGGATATTCATCCGGGCAGACCTCTGTCCGGGCTCGCCATTGATGGGGCTTTTATTGGCTCCTGCACCAACAGCCGTTTGTCTGATTTACGCCGGGCCGGGGAAATTTTAAAAGGCCGCAAAGTGGCAGAGGGCGTGCGGGCCATATGTGTGCCGGGGTCCAGCGCGGTAAAACGTCAGGCCGAGGCCGAGGGTTTGGACAGGATTTTCACGGACGCGGGCTTTGAATGGCGGGAATCAGGCTGTTCCATGTGTTTTTACGCGGGCGGGGAAAGTTTTGGCCTTGAACAGCGGGTGGTCACCAGCACCAACCGCAATTTTGAAAGTCGGCAGGGGCCTAGGGTGCGGTCCCATCTGGCCAGCCCGGAAACGGTGGCGGCCTCGGCCATAATGGGCCATATCGCCAGCCCGAAAGAGGTTGAAGATGGAACCCTTTAAAAAGATCACCGCCGTGGGGGTGCCTTTGCTGCGCATCAATGTGGATACAGATTGCATCATTCCCTCGCGGGAGATGAAAAAAGTCTCCAAGGTTGGATTGGGCGAGGGGCTGTTCGCGGGCTGGCGTTATAAGGACACAAGCGGGCGGGAGCCGGACCCGGATTTTATCCTCAATGATGACCGTTACAGCGATGCGCAGATTTTATTGTCCGGGGTGAATTTTGGTTGTGGCTCCAGCCGGGAACATGCGGTATGGGCCTTGGTGGAATATGGCTTTAAAGCCATTCTAGCTCCATCCTTTGGCGGTATTTTCTATAATAACTGCACCCGAAACGGTCTGTTGCCGATCATATTGGCAGAGGAAGATATTGCTCTGCTTGCGGAGTGGGTCGCAGAAAACCCGCAGGAGAACAGGCTGGTCATTGATCTGGTCAGACAAATCGTCAGCGGCCCGGAAGCTGTGGCCTTTCATTTTGATATTAGTCCGCAGGACAAGGATATGCTTCTGAACGGCTTTGACATGATTGATGTGACCCTACAGAGGGAAAACGAAATCACAGCATTCGAGCAACAGGACAGACGAATCTGGGCGAAACTCAGCTAATCTCATAGCCCTTTGGCTGGCCCACATCGGGGATAAAACCATATAGATTTTCACCGGGCAGGGCGCGTTGAACGATCTTGCGTGTGGCGATCAGCTTATCCAGATCAACACCAGTATTCAGCCCCATAGACTCCAGCATATATACCAGATCCTCGGTGACAATATTGCCGCTGGCCCCGGGGGCAAAGGGACAGCCACCAAGGCCGCCGAGGGAGGAGTCCAGCGTGGTAATCCCCACATCCAAAGCCGCAAGCGCATTGGCCA
>JAADFR010000144.1 GCA_013152755.1 Alphaproteobacteria bacterium | reverse complement strand
ACCTCAAACGCAAAAATATATGCCGCCGGGGATATATGTTCCCCCTATCAATTCACCCATAGCGCCGATGCCATGGCCCGGATTGTCATTCAGAATGCGCTGTTTTTTGGCCGTAAGAAAACCTCTGATCTGGTGATGCCCTGGGCCACCTATACCGCGCCGGAAAACGCCCATGTGGGTATGACCGCCAAAGAAGCCACGGAAAAGGGTGATGAGATTGTCGCCTATAGCGCCCAAATGGCAGAGATTGACCGGGCCGTGTTGGAGGGAGAGACAGCGGGATTCGCCAGAATATATGCGGACCGCCGTTCGGGCCGGATTCTGGGGGCCACCATGATGTCCGCCCATGCCGGGGAATCCATTTCTGAAATGGCGCTGGCCATCACAGCGCGCCTGAAAATGGCCGATGTAGCCGCAACCATTCATCCCTATCCTACGCAGGCAGAAATCTGGAAACGGCTGGCCGGAGAATATCTCAAGGCGAAATTCACCCCCTCCATTGCCCGTATTTTTAGAGTTTTTCTAAAACTCTTCGCGAAAACATAAGAGGGCATGGCCATGAAACGGATTTTGTCACAAAAAAGTTATGGGACATTCGCATGTTATGCCAGTATGGTTCTGCAAAATTCTGATGTGGAATGGACAGAAGCAGCATGCAGGGTACCGGGGTATTTCAGGGGGATTCAGACGATCTTACCGCGCTTAAAGCGGGGGATTCAGACGCTTGGCGGGTGGTGCTTGTCCGATACGGCCCGTCCCTGCTTGCCTATGCCACGCGCCTGCTTGGTGACCGGGCATCCGGCGAAGAAATCACCCAGGACAGTCTTGTGAATATTTACCGCACCATAGACCGCTTTGACGGACGATGCAGCTTGAAAAGCTGGCTTTATCGGGCGGTGCATAATCGGGCCATCGACGAAATCCGCCGCCGCAAACGCTATGTGGATGTGGGGGATCAGGGGCTTGAAGATTATTTCAACGCCGCCGGACGCTGGCGCCATGACTGCCCCGGCTGGGACGGTCTGGCGGCAAAACAGCTGGATGATAAACGGTTGCTAGGCAAGGTGCGGGAACAGATGGATTGCTTGCCCCATGCTCATCGGGAAGTGTTGTTTTTGAAAGAGGTTGAGGGGCTGGACAGTGCTGAAATCTGTGCGGCGCTTGAGATCAGCCCCGGCAACCTGCGTATCCGTATTCATCGCGCCCGCGCCGCCTTGCGGGCCGCTGTGGTGGAGGCATAGACCATGGTCTATATCAAATGCCGCGATGTGGTGGCGAAAATATCAGATATTATCGATCATGAGGCTAGCCTGATGACCCGTATGCGATTTTATGGCCATATTATGATGTGCAAAAACTGCCGTCGCTATTTTGATCAGTTTAAAGAGGTTCACGCTCTTGCCGGGAAGGTAACAGCCGATGACCTGCCGCCAGATTTTGAACAGGTCATGGGGGCGGTAATGGATGAGATAGAGGGGCATAAAGATGCCTGAGCATAAACCCACATTGGTCATCTTCTGTAAACGTCCGGCCCTGTATCAGGGTAAACAAAGACTGGCGAAAACCATCGGGGCCGCGCAGGCCCTGCTCTTTGCCCAGGCCTTTCTGGATTGTGCGCTGGAAGATGCACGCGCTTGGCCCGGCCCGGTGGTTCTGTCCCCGGCGTCTGTGGATGATCATGATTGGGCGGCGACTTTGTGGTTGGACGCAGAGGTTTTGGCCCAGCCGGACGGCGGCCTTGGGCACAGGCTGTGGATCATTGATCAGCAATTGCGGGATCAGGGCCATCAGCAGATTATCTTTATGGGCACCGATGCGCCCATGTTATTGCCCGGCCATTTTGAACAGGCGCGCCGGGCTTTGGATGATCATGACATTATCCTGTCCCCGGCTCTGGACGGCGGGGTGACGTTGATGGGCGCGCGCCGGGGTTGGCCCCAAATGGCCGACCTGCCGTGGAGTACGGACCGATTGGGTCATGCGCTTGAACAGCTGTGCCAGGCGCAGGGCTATCCGGTGAAAAATATCAGGCCCAGCTATGATATTGATGTGGCAGAGGACATGCCCCGGCTGCGGCGCGATTTGTCCACCGACCCGCGTCCAGCGCGGCGGGCTTTATATGATCAGCTTGGGGGATTTTTGACGCAGGACGGGGTTAAATATGGCTGAAGCAATAGAACAGGATCAGAAATCTGAAAACTGGTACCGGACGCCGGACGGGACGGCGCGGGGCTATATTGACGGGGATTACCTGAGGGAGCTGTGGATTCACACCGGGACGGCCTGCAATCTGGCCTGTGACTTTTGTCTGGAAGGCTCAAAACCCGGTGATACCCGGTTGGGTCTGGTGAAATTACAGGATGTTGAGCCCTATATTGCCGAGGCAGTGGGATTGGGCGTGGAGCAGATTTCCTTCACCGGCGGCGAGCCTTTTCTGGCCAAGGATATGCCAAAGATTTTGCATCTGGCCGCCCGCCATCGTCCATGCCTTGTACTGACCAATGGCACCGAGGCCCTGCAACGGCGCGCCAAAGAGCTTCGGCCTCTGCTGAAAAGCTGCTATCCGGTGGCCTTCCGGGTCAGTCTGGATCACCACACGCCTGAAACACATGACCTGGGCCGAGGCGCAGGTAATTTTGTCAAGGCATTGACGGGGCTTAAAATGCTCCATGATATGGGTTTTGCCGTCTCGGTCGCCCGCCATATCTGGCCTGATGAGGATAAGGCACAAACGGACGCGGCCTTTGCCGACCTGTTCCGGCGTTATGGCCTGCCCGCGGATATGACCCTTGTGGCCTTTCCCGACTTTGCCCTGCCGGGGTCCATGCCGGAGGTGCCCCATGTGACCACCGACTGCATGACCCGCTATCAGGATGCGGCCAGCCGCAAGAATTTCATGTGTGGCTTTTCCCGTATGATCGTCAAGCAGGAGGGCCGGATGCGGGTCTATGCCTGTACGTTGGTCGATGATGACCGAGAATATGATCTGGGTGCGTCCCTGACTGACAGCATGGCGGCGCGGGTGAGTATGAAACATCATCGTTGTTACAGCTGTTTCGCCTACGGCGCATCTTGCAGCGAATTATAAAGGAGAGATCGGAATGCTTGGCATTATTGGCGGTTCCGGGGTTTATGACCTGCCGGGTCTGAATATCATCGCGGAAGAAAGCGTTGAAACGCCCTTTGGCGCGCCGTCTGCGGCTTTTACCATCGGGACTTACGGCGAT
>JAADFR010000143.1 GCA_013152755.1 Alphaproteobacteria bacterium | reverse complement strand
GTGCAGATATTACGCCGTGCGGGGGCCACGCTGGATATTGCGGTGAATGGTCATAAAATTTCCGCCACGATCATACAGGACGGTCAGAATTTTACCATTTTCCATGAGGCTACGGTCAGCTATCTGCACCATTATCTGCCCGGTGCGGAGGGCGAGGATGAGGACGGCGGCAACGGCGTGATTGTCACCCCCATGCCCGGCAAGGTGACACAGGTTATGGTGTCAGACGGGGACATGGTGGCCCAGGGACAGCCCCTGATGATATTGGAAGCCATGAAGATGGAACATACCATCAAGGCCCAGATTGCAGGCCGGATAGAGGGCCTGAGCCTTGCCGCCGGAGATCAGGTTGCCGATGGTGAAGTCCTGATCAGGATCGTCGGGGAAGACACCGAATGACGGCGGATCGAGACATTCGCCTCTATGAGGTTGGCCCCCGTGATGGCTTGCAGAATGAGGCAAAGATCGTGCCGACTGCGATCAAGGTCGCGCTGATAGAACGTCTGGCGGCGGCGGGCCTGACAAAGATAGAGGCCGCCAGCTTTGTCTCCCCCAAATGGGTGCCGCAAATGGCGGGTAGTGCTGAGGTTATGACCAGCCTGAAACGGATTTCCGGCGTGGATTACCCGGTTCTGACCCCCAATATCAAGGGCTTTGAGGCGGCACTGGCGGCGGGCGTGACAGAGGTCGCCATATTCGGGGCGGCATCTGAAAGTTTCAGTCAGAAAAATATCAATTGTTCCATTGCGGAAAGTCTGGACCGTTTCCGGCCTGTTATGGATCGGGCAGCAGAGGAGAATATCGCGGTGCGCGGCTATGTCTCCTGCGTCGTGGGCTGTCCCTATGAAGGGGCCATTGATCCGGGCGTCGTCGCTCATGTGACCCATGAGATGATCCAGATGGGCTGTTATGAGGTATCTCTTGGTGATACCATCGGGGTGGGGACGCCGAAAGATATTCGGGATATGCTGGCGGTGGTTATGGACCAAGTGCCGGTGAGTAGCTTGGCCCTTCATTGCCATGACACCTATGGTCAGGCGTTGGCCAATATTCTGGCGGGGCTGGAGATGGGCATCAGCGTGATTGACAGCTCGGCCGCGGGCCTTGGCGGCTGTCCCTATGCAAAAGGCGCATCGGGTAATGTGGCGACCGAGGATGTATTATATATGCTGAACGGGATGGGGCTGAATACCGGCGTTGATCTGGACAAGATTGTCGAAGCTGCCTGGTATATTTCAGATTTTCTGGGCCGCGCGCCGGCATCAAAAGTGGCAGTGGCCATGAAAAAATGTTGATAAAAGAACGAAAATATCCCCCCTGTATCGTCATCCCGGACTTGATCCGGGATCCAGCAGCCAGTGGGAACTATGGACCCCGGAT
Organism: Alphaproteobacteria bacterium; assembly: GCA_013152755.1. Classification (GTDB taxonomy): domain Bacteria; phylum Pseudomonadota; class Alphaproteobacteria; order Sphingomonadales; family Emcibacteraceae; genus Paremcibacter. The sequence continues at coordinate 15,917 of JAADFR010000143.1, read as the reverse complement.
CAAGTCCGGGATGACGGCATATTTTGATAAATTTTTGATAAGATAAAGAAAGGACCGAAATGATGGTTTCCTATCCAACATTGAATTTTAATCTGGGCGAAGACATAGACATGCTGCGCGATACGGTGGCGTCTTTTGCCACCAAAGAACTGGCGCCATTGGCCGAAGAAATAGACGCGACCAACACATTTCCAGAAGGCTTCTGGCGCAAGATGGGGGACCTTGGCATTTTGGGCGTGACCGTGGATGAGGAATATGGCGGCGTGAAAATGGGCTATCTGGCCCATACCATCTGTATGGAGGAAATCTCACGGGCGTCCGCCAGTGTAGGCCTCAGCTACGGCGCTCATTCCAATCTGTGCATTAATCAGATCAGCCGCAATGGCAATGCAGAGCAGAAGCAGAAATATCTGCCCAAACTGATCACGGGCGAATATGTGGGGGCGCTGGCCATGAGCGAGCCGGGGGCCGGGTCCGATGTGGTCAGCATGAAATTACGTGCCGAAAAGCAGGGCGATAAATATATCCTGAACGGCACTAAAATGTGGATCACCAATGGCCCCGATGCGGATGTTCTGGTGGTTTACGCCAAGACCGATATGGCGGCGGGACCGCGCGGTATCACGGCCTTTCTGATTGAAAAGACATTCAAGGGCTTTTCCACCGCCCAAAAACTGGACAAGCTGGGTATGCGCGGGTCCAATACCTGTGAGCTGGTGTTTGAGGATTGCGAGGTGCCGGAAGAAAACGTTCTGGGCAAGCTTGACGGCGGCGTGCGGGTGTTGATGAGCGGCCTTGATTATGAGCGGGTCGTCCTGTCCGGTGGTCCGGTGGGCATCATGCAGGCCTGCCTTGATGTGGTGCTGCCCTATATCCATGACCGCAAGCAATTTGGCCAAAGCATTGGTGAATTTCAGCTGATGCAGGGCAAGATTGCTGATATGTACACCGAGCTTGCCGCTTGCCGGTCCTATGTTTATGCGGTGGCTGCCGCCTGCGACCGGGGCGAGACAACCCGTAAGGATGCGGCGGGTTGTATTCTCTATTCCGCAGAAAAAGCGACCCAGATGGCGTTGCAGGCTATTCAGGCCCTGGGCGGTAATGGCTATATCAATGAATTTCCCACCGGGCGATTACTGCGCGATGCCAAGCTCTATGAAATCGGTGCTGGCACCAGCGAAATCCGCCGTATGCTTATAGGCCGTGAATTATTTAGCGAGACAATGTGATTATGCTTCTTGACGCTTTGTATTATTTATAGTTTATATATTGAGGGATATTTTAATGAGGGACAGGGTGAGGATATGTTATCAGGCGTAATGTTACTATGGTTTATTCTCACAGCATTTTCGGTGCTGTTTGTGGCAATTGACAGCCTTAAAACCCCTGAATCACCCGTGCTTAAATGGGGTTTTGTGCTGCTTACGGTCTATACGGGCCCTCTGGGGGCATTTCTCTATGTACTTGGTTGCCGGGAACCCCTGCCGGGCCTGCATGAGCAATATTCGGCGGTACGCTGGCGGCAGGTGTTGGGGTCTACCATGCATTGTGTTGCTGGTGATGGTTTGGGAATTCTGGCTGGTGCGGTTATTGGTGGGGCGGTTCATTTGTCAAAGCCGGGCGAGATCGGGCTTGAATATCTGCTTGGCTTTGGTTTTGGTTGGACGATTTTTCAAGCTTTGTTCATGAAAGCCGAATCCGGGGGATCGTTGTATAAGGCGTTGAAAAATACGTTCATACCGGAATTGGTGTCGATGAATTACCTCATGACAGCAATGGTTGTTGTCACGACACTCGGTATGGCTATGGTGCCTGAGGGGCGTGATCCAATGTCGGTGGAATTCTGGTTTATCATGTCAATGGCGTTGTTAATCGGATTTATTGCGGCCTACCCTATAAACTGGTGGCTTGTCTCCAGTCACCTGAAGCATGGTATGATGACCGTGAGGCCCGCTATGGAAGGTGGCATGGAAATGAAAGAGAAAGAGGTTATGGACAAGGCTGGTCACGGCACACAGTCGACGGAAGGTCACGATGGTAGTGACAATAAGGCGGAAGTTTCTACAGCAATGGTGGTGTTTATGGTTGTTCTATCTTTCATAACATTAGGCATAGGGGTGGGTTTTGCGCTTACCTATGAAATGGTCATATAAAAGTATAATATCGGATTTTAATCTTTTCAAGAGAGTATGATAGCGGTATCATGTCTGTTTAAGTGCAAGTTAGTGATCAAATATGTGGCAGCCAAAGTCAAATTCATTCAATAATCCGTTATCTGTTGACAGCATACCGGAAAAGCATCCGGCACGGCGTTTTTACACATATTGGAAAAAGCTTTGCGGCGAAAATAACTTCGCCCGAAAATCGGACTTTAATCCGGCAGATGTTGTAGAGTTGTTACCAAATATAGCCATGACGAGGCTGGATTATTCCGGTTCGGAGTTTGATATAATCCTGACCCTTGCCGGGGAACGGATTAAGGATCTGTTACGGATAAAAGGGTCCGGAACTTACCGGAAAGATTTCTTCTCCGGGGATGCCCTTGAGGACCGTTTGCACCTATACGATCATATGGCCAAAAAACCTCAGGAGAAATTTTTCCGCATGAAGGCCCCGTTTAAAGGCCGCGAGTTTAACGAATATATCGTTGGCTTGTTTCCCTTCAGCAGGGACGGCGAAACCATCACTCATATTTTTCTGGCGATTGAATCCATATAGGGGGTTTATTTATCGTCGCCCATTTTCAGGGCCGCTATAAAGGCAGAATGGGGGATTTCCACATTGCCGTAAAGGCGCATTTTCTTCTTGCCCTTTTTCTGTTTGTCCAGCAGTTTCTTCTTGCGGCTGATGTCACCGCCGTAGCATTTGGCGGTCACGTCCTTGCGCATGGCGCTGATGGTTTCGCGGGCGATGATCTTGCCGCCGATGGCCGCCTGAATGGGAATTTTAAACAGCTGGCGCGGGATCAGGTCTTTCAGGCGTGCGCAAAGGGCGCGGCCCCGGCTGTCGGCTTGTGAGCGATGAACCATCATGCCCAGCGCATCCACAGGCTCCGCATTGACCATGATGCTCAGCTTCACAAGGTCGCCTTCCCGGTAACCATCCATTTGATAATCAAAGCTGGCATAGCCGCGTGAGATGGATTTCAACTTGTCATAAAAATCATAAACCACCTCATTGAGCGGCAGACGATAAATGAGCATGGCGCGGGTGCCGGCATAGGTTAGTTCCACCTGCTCGCCGCGCTTATCCTGACAGAGTTTCAGCACAGAGCCCAGATGCTCGTCCGGCACCAGAATGGTCGCTAATATCCATGGTTCCTCAATGCTTTTGATATGGGTCGGGTCGGGCATATCCGCCGGGTTATGCAATTCTTTCACCACATCCTTGATCAGATGCAGGCGGTAAATCACGCTGGGGGAGGTGGTGATAATATCCAGATCAAACTCACGGGTTAGCCGTTCCTGAATGATTTCAAGGTGCAACATGCCCAGAAAGCCGCAGCGAAAGCCGTAACCAAGCGCGGTCGAGGTTTCAGTTTCAAAGGTGAAGCTCGCATCATTAAGCCGCAGCTTGTTCATGCTTTCACGCAGGGTTTCAAAATCGGCGGCATCGGCGGGAAACAGCCCGCAGAAAACCACGGATTGCACAGGTTTGAAACCGGGGAGCGGCTCGGCGGTTTCTTTTTTGAATTCGGTGATGGTATCGCCCACATGGGTCTGGGAGACTTCCTTGATGGAGGCGGTGAAGAAACCAACTTCGCCCGGACCCAGTTCATCCACCAGCACTTCTTTGGGGGTAAAAACACCAACCCGGTCAATGATATGTTCCGTTTCGGCAATCATCATTTTGATCTTCATGCCTTTTTTGATTTTACCATCAATCATCCGGATCAAAACCATAACGCCAAGGTAGGTATCATACCAGCTATCCACCAGCAGGGCCTTGAGCGGCGCATCAGCGTCCCCCGCAGGCGGCGGAAGAACTTCAACAAGACTGTTGAGCAATTCATCAATGCCCTCGCCGGTTTTGGCAGAAACTTTGATGGCGCCGCTGGCATCAATGCCGATCACATCCTCAATCTGGGCGCGGACCTGTTCCGGCTCGGCGGCGGGCAGGTCGATCTTGTTCAGAACCGGAACAATCTCGTGGTTATTGTCGATGGCCTGATAAACATTGGCCAGGGTCTGGGCCTCAACCCCTTGCGAGGCATCCACAACCAGCAGCGAGCCTTCGCAGGCATAAAGACAGCGGCTGACCTCATAGGCAAAATCCACATGGCCCGGCGTATCCATCAGATTGAGGATATAGTCCTCCCCGTCATGGGCGCGGTAGGTCAGGCGCACGGTCTGTGCCTTGATGGTGATGCCCCGTTCGCGCTCAATATCCATATTATCAAGCACCTGATTCTTCATCTCGCGGTCGGTCAGGCCATCGCAATGCTGGATCATGCGGTCAGCCAAGGTGGACTTTCCGTGATCAATATGGGCAATGATGGAAAAATTTCTGATTTTATCTAGCTCTGTCATGACAGGGCTTTTATCATTCATTGACGGGGGAATACAAGGGGATAATGAGGGAGGTGACCTTAGCGGATTTGTTCAGCCGGTTTATTGGCCAGAAACCGCCAGACATGGATGTGGCCTTCTTTCAGGAGTTTGGCCCGGAGCGCCCAATGTTCGGCTTCCTCCATAAGGGTTTTTATGGCTTTTACCCCTTCATCCCCCTTTGCGGCCAGATGTTCGGCCACGGTGGCGGCCTTTGACCAGCTACCTTCGATAAGGTCAATATATTCCTTGGAAATATCCTCATTCACCCGGAGGACAAAGCCGGTATCTTCCAGTGCCTTCTGCATATAGTCGGCGGTCACGGGAAAGGGCCGGGTGGCTTCCTGACTGAGCCATTTCTGTACGTCCGGATTTTCAATGGCTGAGACATTGGCCAGCGTATAATCCGTGATCAGGAACAAGGCCCCCTCTTTCAGAGTATCAAAAGTGTCTTTGAGAATTTTTGGCTTGTCGGGGAAATTATAGAGGGCTTCTTTGGAAAAGGCCCGGTCAAAACGCCGGTCAAAGGGTTCTGCTTTTTCCGGGTCAAGGTGGCTAATGATGGCTTTGGAGGCAAGGCCCATATCCGTGGACATTTTCATGCCCCGTTCGGCCAGTTTCTCCGACAGCTCATAGCCGGTTATCCAGACCCCGAATTCCTCGGCCAGTACCCGTGCCGGACCCCCAAGGCCCGCCCCGACCACAATGGCGCTCATTTCTGAATTCATGGCCAAGAGCTTGCACATTTTTTCAATATGCTCTTTGCCGCCGGGACCGCAATAGCCATCCCCCCAGATCAACTGGCTCATTTCCATTCTAAGCTCATCCCATTTCAGAGCGGAAATGCTGTCTTCAACGTCCGGTTTATCAATCTCTACAGGGGAAGTAGGCGTTTTTTCAGGCGCGTCCCCGCCATTTTGACGGGCTAAAAGGAGCTCTTTCACGTCATCAAGGTCATAGCCATTCCACCAGGCATTTAACCTCGTTTTTAACGGTACTTTGATGTCTTTTGCTTCTTTGGCCATATATACTTGTACTCAACATTACGCTTTTGACAAATACTGTAAGGGGCCAGCTTTAAAAAAACATTAAAATGAGCAAGCAGGGGTTGAATTTATCGTAAACCCCCGCCGCATCGTTTCTTTACATTGGCAATAACCTTTGATGAGAATTGCTCGATTTCCTCCTCGGTTAATGTCTTGTCCGCCGGTTGTAATTTTACATTCAGGGCCAGAGACTTTTGATTTTCTCCGATGCCGGGTCCAACATAAACATCAAACAGGGTGACCTCGCTGATTAATTTCTTGTCTGTGGTACGTACCGCCTTGATCAGTTCCGCCGCCGCAAGGTCACGGTCCACCACAAAGGCAAAATCCCGTTCCACCGCCTGAAAATCAGATGTTCTCAGCGGTCCCCGGCTGTTGCCTTTACCGGGCTTGGAAAAGGGGATATTTTCCAGCAGGATTTCAAAGCCCACCAGCGGCCCCTTGACGTCAAGGGCTTTGCAGATGGCCGGATGAATCTCACCGAACCAGGCCAGAATATTTTTCGGGCCTAGGCGGATGACACCGCTGCGTCCCGGATGATACCAGTCAGGGGCCTCGGCCACCACCTGAGCATTATCAATCTTGGCCCCAATGGCGCTCAGTATGGCTTCCGCATCGGCCTTGGCGGTGTAGGCATCCACATCCAGCGGTGCCTTGGCCCAATGTTTGGCCCCAGTTTGTCCGCGCCGGATGCCCGCAAGAACAAGGGATTGTCCCTCTGGTGTATCGCTGGCAAACTGGTTGCCGCATTCAAACAGGGCCATATTGCGGAACCCCCGGTCCATATTACGTCCCGCCGCCGTGATCAGGTTGGGCAACAGGTTGGGCCGCATGGCGTCCAGATCAGAACTGATCGGATTGCTCAGCACAAGTTCAGGTTTTAGATCCGCAAACAGGGCTGCCTGTGCGGAGGGCAGGAAGGACCATGTAATTGCTTCACGCAGACCCCGGCCCGCCGCCGTCCGTTTGGCGGTGCGGACCCGCCGTTGCATGGCGTTCAGACCGGTGTTGATCTCCCGACTGGAGGCAGGCAATGGTTCAGAACAGATTTGGTCATAGCCATATATGCGCAGGACTTCTTCCACCAGATCCGCCTCACCGTCAATATCGCACCGCCATGACGGGGTAACAACGTCCAGCTTGTTGCCAGATTTTGTAACCTGAAAACCAAGGCGCGATAAAATGCCGATAATTTCAGATTCGGCCACTTCCACGCCGCCAAGATGGCCAACGCGGCCCGGGCGCAGGGTGACAGTCTTTGAGATGACCGGGGCTGTGCCGGAAACAGAAACGTCGCTGGCCTCGCCGCCGCACATGTCAAGAATTAGCTGCGTGGCATATTCAATACCGGGCATCATGGTGTCCGGGTCCACGCCGCGCTCAAACCGGTATCTCGCGTCACTATCTATGCCAAGCTTGCGCCCGGCCATGGCGATGGTGATCGGGTCGAACCATGCGGCTTCCAGAAATACATTGACTGTGTCTGCCTGACAGCTGGTACTGACACCGCCCATCACGCCGCCAAGGCCAATGACGCCGCTGTCGTCGGTGATGACACAGACGCCGTCTTCAAGACTGTAGTCCTGATCGTCAAGGGCGGCCAGGCTTTCCCCGGCTTTGGATAGGCGGACCACAATATCGCCCTGTAATTTATCCGCATCGAACACATGAAGAGGCCGCGCCATGTCATAGGTCAGATAGTTGGTAATATCCACCAGTGCCGAAATGGGTTTCATGCCAAGGGCGCGCAGCTTCTTTTGCAGCCAGTCGGGACTTGCCCCGTTCTTGATGCCGCGAATGGTGCGCCCGGCAAAGACCGAACAGGCTTCCGGGTTGGCCAGAACAACCTTTTGCGGGTTCTCGAATGTGCCCTTAACCGGGGACATATCCCGCTGTTTCAGGGAGCCAAGCCCCGCCGCCGCCAGATCACGGGCAATGCCGTAAATGCCAAGGGCATCCTGATGATTGGGGGTGATGGCGATCTCAATCACTGGATCATCCATATCCTTGTAATCGGCAAATTTTATGCCCACCGGCGCATCTGCGGGCAGGTCGATAATGCCGTCATGGTCATCACCAAGGCCCAGCTCCCGCTCGGAACACATCATGCCGTTGCTCTCCACACCGCGAATTTTAGTGGGGCGCAGTTTCATGCCATTGGTGGGAATAGTGGCCCCGGAAGGCGCAAAGGCACCCTTCAGGCCCGCCCGCGCATTGGGCGCACCGCAGACCACCTGAATAATCTCCGTCCCCGTATTGACTTTCAATACCTGAAGTTTGTCCGCATCAGGATGAGGGCCGGCTTCCAACACTTCGGCAATGACAAAGGGGGCCAGATCATCCGCCGGATTGGTAATTTCCTCAACCTCAAGCCCGATGGCGGTCAGCTTTTCGGAAATCTCATTGATCGGGGCTTCTGTATCCAAATGCTCTTTGAGCCAAGACAAGGTGAATTTCATTTTACTTGTTCCCCGCTTTTGATTGTGTGCTGAGTGACGGAATGTCCAGCGCAGCGAAACCATAATGTTTCAGCCAGCGTAAATCGGCGGCAAAGAAATCGCGCAGGTCCGGAATACCCCATTTCAACATGGCGATCCGGTCCAGCCCCATACCAAAGGCAAAGCCCTGATATTCATCGGGGTTGAGGTTCACATTTTCCAGAACGCGCGGGTTAACCATACCGCAGCCCATGATCTCTAACCAGTCATCGCCTTCACCGATCAGGATTTCACCGTCCTTGAACGCGCAGCCAATATCCACTTCGGCGGATGGTTCCGTGAAGGGGAAATAGCTGGGTCGAAAGCGGATTTTCACATCGTCGAGGTCAAAGAATTTACGGCAGAATTCCTCAATACACCATTTCAGATGCCCCATATGAATGTCCTTGTCGATGACAAGGGCCTCTACCTGATGGAACATGGGGGTATGGGTCGCGTCACTGTCACAGCGATAGGTACGCCCCGGCGCAATGATCCGGTAAGGCGGCTCGCCGGATATCATGGTTCTGATTTGAACCGGGGAGGTGTGAGTGCGCAGGAGCTTGCGGTTGCCCTCGGCGTCTTCGGGAAAATAAAAGGTATCATGCATTTGCCGGGCGGGATGTTCCGCCGGGATATTCAGGGCGGTGAAGTTATAGAAATCTTCCTCGATTTCCGGTCCTTCGGCGATGCTGAAGCCTATTTCAGTGAAAATTTCGGCCACCTCATCCATAACTTGTGTGATGGGATGGATGCTGCCCATATTTTCCGGCGGTGTCGGCAGGGTGATGTCGATCTTCTCAGATAACAGGCGGCGGTTCAGCTCCTGCTGTTCAAGATTGGTTTTCTGGGCGGTGATGCCGTCGATGATGCGGTTTTTCAGACCGTTTAATTTGGGACCAAATTCTTTTTTCTCCTCCGGGCTCATCTTGCCCAATTCCCGCATCAACAGGCTGACGCGGCCTTTTTTGCCCACTTGTGCCACGCGAAGCTCTTCTAGCCCGCCAAGATCATCACAGGCGACAATCGCCGATATGATTTCTGTTTCTAAACGCTGGAGGTCTTCCATTTGGTCACCCGATATATATAAATTACCCTGAAATGAATAAAAGGAGCCTGTTGCTGTAACAGCAGGCTCCTTGAACGATAAGTCTCAATCTGAAAAGTGATCGGCGGTTCAGGTGTTTAACGCTGCCTGTGCCTGATCAGCAATTGCTTTAAAAGCATCTGGTTCACGAACGGCCAGATCAGCCAGAACTTTACGGTCAAGTTCGATGCCTGCGAGTTTCAGGCCGTTCATAAATCGTGAATAGGTCATATCATGAATCCGCGCGGCGGCATTGATACGCTGAATCCACAGGGCGCGGAATTTCCGCTTGCGGACTTTCCGGTCGCGATACGCATATTGGCCAGCCTTTTCGACGGCCTGCATTGCGATTCTGATGGTGCTTTTCCGGCGGCCACGATAGCCTTTTGCCAGTTTTAAAACTTTTTTGTGACGTGCGTGAGATGTCACGCCTCTTTTTACATGTGCCATTTATCTTTTCCTAAATCAATCGTCTGCATTAACCGTAAGGCATGAATTTTTTGACGATCCGCGCATCCTGATCGGACAGGATGGTGGTGCCGCGTTGGTTACGAAGTTGTTTGTTTGTGCGCTTAATCATACCATGCTGTTTACCAGCCTGCGTTGCGCGTACTTTTCCGGTACCCGTGATTTTGAAGCGCTTTTTGGCACTGCTTTTGGTTTTCATCTTGGGCATTTAGCTTTTCCTTTTCGTAAAAAATTATGGCGCAATAGGTGCGCCAAGCTTTCCGGGTGATGAGGCATGCCCTAAGTTTCAGCCATATCACCCAATGAAGTTGAGGTGTATAACGCTCTTTTTCAGGGATTGCAAGGGGATTCACCACTTGTTTCACATGGTTTTTTTAAGGGCAATTCTTTGGCCTAAAGTCAAACTGCGCCATAGCCATTCCAGAGGGCCATAGGAAAAATATTTCAACCAGAAAACGCTTGCGACAAGCTGGAAAATCCAGATCCCGCCCATGATGAGAAGCAGGTCAGCCCGCCCCAGTTCATTAAAGAGATTAAAGCCAAAGCCATAGAAAAGGAAAATGCATATTTCTGTCTGCATGATGTAATTGCTAAGCGCCATCCGGCCCACCGCCGCCAGCGCATCTTTTAACCATTTGAGCAGATCAAGGGATATAAACAGATGTAAAAGCCCCAAATGACCAAGGGTCAGGCCGACCCGGGCAAGGTCGGCTGTGATGTGGGCTTTTTGCTGGCTCAGGAAATCAAAATGATGACTTTCCAGATAAGCAAGACTGTCGGCATTGAGCATGATGCCGACGGCATATCCGCCAATAGCTAATAACAGATAAAATTTCCGGGCGTAATTCCCCTGTAATATCCCGAGCTTGAATAGTGCCATGCCCAGTAGCATCATGCTGGCAACGTCCCATAGAAATTCGGTGATGAAATAATAGCTTTGCAGGAATAGGACAAAAGGCGCCACATTAAACAGGTTATCTAGATAGCTGCCCTTCATGGCGGCGATCTCTTTGACCGTTTCCTGCGGGGACGGGCTGAACTCTGATATCAGGGCTTGCCATTGCAGGGCGATTTCCCCGCCCTTTGCCTGTGCCATCTGCCAAAAGTCATTAAGGCTTATATAGCTGATATAGGCGATGAAGCTTTTAAGGGTGATAATGATCAGAAAGACAAAAATTAAATTCCGGGGACGCAGGTCTTTCAGAAAATAAAGCATAAATCCTGTCAGGGCATAGGGAAACAAAACATCCCCGGCCATCAACAGAAGATAGGAATGGATCAGCCCAAACAGCAACAGGAAAAGATTACGCCGGAAAAAATAGGCCCGGGCAACGGCGCGGCCTTGTTGTTGTTCTATTTTGCGGGTCAAGAGTATGATGCTGGCGCCAAAGAGCATGGCAAATAACCCGCGCATGCTGTTGGTGACCAGTAAATCCGTCAGATACCAGGCATAATAATCCATTTTGCTTGCAACACCGGCAACGGTGGGGTTGTTGAGGGCGGAAAAGGGCAGGGCGAAACCGGCGATATTGACGATTAATATGCCAAGCACAGCACAGCCCCGGATAATATCAAGGGAGATAAGTCGGTCGTGGGTTGTTTCAGGTGGCATGCCAGAGATCATTAAAATTTACCTTGTTCTTAACATAATTAGAACCTAACGTTGGTTAAGATGACCATCATGCCGGGGCCGTTAAATTTCCCGACACTCAAAAAAAATACAGGATTTGACAACATGATTCATACGTTAATACCTCAGCTAAGCCGTTATCTCTTGGCCAAGTCTATCAGCATTTTTCTTCTGGGTATCATCATATTGTCCCCGCCTGTAGGCGCGGCCGATACGGAGATCGTCAATGCCCGTCCGGCCCTATGGCAGGTGACAAAAGATGGTGGCACCGTATATCTGCTTGGCTCATTTCACATTCTGCCCAAGAATTATAAGTGGTATGACGGTATCATCAGTCGTTCGTTTGAAGGTACGGATGAATTGGTCATGGAAATGGAAATGACGCCCGAAGCCACCGCGGGCTTGCAGGCCACCGTGATTAACAACGCCTTTTTCAAGGATGATGACAGCCTGAAAAATCATCTGGATGAGGCCCATTACGCCAAGATGCTGGGTTATGCCAAAAAGCTCATGGGCATGGATGAGGCGATGGCGAAAAAGTCAAAGCCTTGGTTTATGGCCATACAAATATCGCTGGTGTCCGCCATGACGAGCGGCATGGACCCTAATTCCGGGGTGGATAAATTTCTGGAAGGTCAGGCGAAAAAAACGCAAAAACCGATCTCCGGCCTTGAAACACCGCAGGAATCCATGAATGCCCTGATCCATCACCCCATGGTGGTACAGGCAGAGATGCTGTCTGATACATTGGATAAGCTCGATGATTTCAAACGCTATATCACCACTTACCTTGAGGCTTGGGCCTCGGGCGACGCGGACCGGATGGCCAAAACCATGGTTGAGGATATGGCAGACCAGCCGGAAATGTATCAGGCTTTGCTGGTGGACCGTAACAAGAACTGGCTGCCTGCTATTGAGGATCACATCAATAGCGGAAAACGTATCTTTATCGTGGTCGGTGCTGCCCATCTGGTGGGCAAGGATGGTCTTGTGGGTATGTTGCAGGCCAAGGGCTACAGGGTGGATAAAATTCAGTAAATTCCAAATAAAAACCCGCCGGGGAAAATCCTCTGGCGGGTTCTCTTTCTGGTCACGTTGAGTAATTCAGCTGCTATTCCTCAGCATACCAAGATGTGCTTAACCTTTGGGCGCACAATGGGGTGATTATAGCTCAAAAACGCCAAAAAATCAACTGCGATGACAGGGATTACAGGTTACGGCACTGTTTGTAACTGTTCCAGTTTAACCCCCATATCGACTCGCAAAAAATACCGGAAGATTACTTGGGCGACATGACCATGATGATCTGGCGGCCTTCCATTTTCGGGGCCTGTTCGATCTTGGCCAGTTCCTGAAAATCGTCCTGAACTCTTTTTAGAAGATCCATGCCAAGTTCCTGATGGGCCATTTCACGGCCACGGAAACGCAGGGTTACTTTGACCTTGTCGCCGCCGCTCAGGAATTTATCCACGGCGCGCATTTTTACATCATAGTCATGCTTTTCAATGCCGGGACGCAGTTTGATTTCCTTGACCTCAACCGTTTTCTGTTTCTTTTTGGCCAAGCTGGCTTTTTTCTGGGCGGCATAGCGGAAGCGGCCGTAGTCCAGAATTTTGCACACGGGTGGTTCGGCGTTGGGGGATATTTCCACAAGATCAAGCCCCGCCGCTTTTGCCATGGTCAGGCCTTTGTCAATATTCACGGTGCCATGATTCTCACCACTGTCATCAATCAGTCTGATTTCATCTGCGGTGATCTCGTCATTAACCCGTAATCCTTTTTTGGATGGCAGGCCTTGCATTGGTCGTCTGGCTATTTAATTTCCTCCTGCGGGTGCCATATCTTTGGCGGGTTCCGCTTTGCTGTTAAAAATGGTGTAGTTTCACTCTTTATTACTGAAAAACAATTAAATTGCAATGCTCATTGACCTGTTCTTTGATCAGGAGCAAGAGATTCCGCTTTCAGTTTATTAATTGCAACGTCCAAATCAAGGGTTTCCTGCTGTTTTGACCCCAAACGACGGACCGTTACGGTATTTTCTGTGGCCTCGCGCGCGCCGACCACATAGATGGCTGGCACCTTGGCATGGGAATGCTCGCGGATTTTATAATTGATCTTTTCACTACGCAGGTCCTTTTCAGCCCGAATCCCCTGGGCAATCAATTGGTCATAGACCTTGCACACATGATCATCCTGATCGGATGTGATCCCGGTGACCACCACCTGTGTCGGGGCAAGCCACAGGGGAAAACGTCCGGCATGTTCCTCTATCAGGATACCAAGGAAACGCTCAAAAGACCCCAATATGGCCCGATGGAGCATGACCGGATGGTGTTTGTCATTGTCGGACCCCACATATTGGGCGTTGAGCCTTTTGGGTGTGATAAAATCCACCTGAAGTGTGCCACATTGCCAGTCTCGGCCAATGGCATCGGTCAGGACAAATTCAAGTTTCGGGCCGTAAAAGGCGCCTTCGCCGGGGTTCATGCTATAATCAAGGCCGGTACGGCTGATGGCATCGCGTAGGGCATCTTCTGATTCATCCCATGTGGCGTCGTCACCGGCGCGTACTTCTGGCCGGTCAGAGAATTTGACCTTTACCTCTTCAAAGCCGAAATCCTTGTATATTTCCAGCAGCATTTTGCAGAAGACCTCGGTCTCGGACGTGATCTGGTCCCGGGTGCAGAAAATATGAGCGTCGTCTTGTACGAAGCTGCGCACCCGCATCAGACCGTGAAGCGCGCCCGATGGCTCGTACCGATGACAGGAACCAAATTCCGCCAGCCGCAGGGGCAAATCACGGTAACTGACGATCCCCTGATTAAAGACCTGAACATGACAGGGGCAGTTCATTGGTTTGAAGGCCAGCGCGCGCCCGTCGGCCTCTGTGGTGTACATATGCTCACGGAATTTTTCCCAATGGCCGGATTTTTCCCACAGCGAACGGTCCACCAGTTGCGGCGTCTTGATTTCCTGATAGCCGTATTTCTGTTGCTTGCGGCGGATATAGGCCTCTACCTGCTGATAGATGGTCCAGCCCGCGGGGTGCCAGAAGGGCATACCGGCGGCTTCTTCCTGAAAATGAAATAGTTTCATTTCCTTGCCCAGTTTTCGGTGATCGCGCTTTTCGGCTTCCTCAAGGCGGTGCAGATAGGCTTTCAGCTCTTTCTTGGTGCGCCATGCGGTGCCGTAAATACGTTGCAGCATTTCATTGTTGCTGTCCCCGCGCCAATAGGCCCCGGCCACCTTCATCAGCTTGAAACAATCCTTGCCAAGCTTTCCGGTGCTGGGCAGATGCGGCCCCCGGCACAGGTCAATGAAGTCGCCTTGCTTATAGAGGGTGATGGCCTGCCCCTCGGGGATGGCGGCAATCAGTTCCGCCTTATAGGCCTCACCCATATCAGAAAAGAATTTAACTGCCGCGTCCCGGTCCATCTCGCTGCGGATAATTTCTTCGTCCCGGTCAATGATTTCGCTCATGCGCTTTTCGATAATCACAAGGTCATCGGTGGTAAAGGGGGTCTCGCGGGCGAAATCATAATAGAACCCGTTTTCAATGGAGGGGCCGATGGTGACCTGTGTGTCGGGGTAAAGTTCTTTTACCGCCTCGGCCAGAATATGGGCCGCGTCATGGCGCAATATTTCAAGGGCGGCCTCATCATTTTTTGTAATGATGGCCACTGCTGAATCCTGCGTGATTTCCCGGCTCAGGTCCCATTGTTCACCGTCAACCACGATGGCAATGGCGGCCTTGAACAGGCCCGGACCAATGTCAGCGGCCAATATGCTGCCCGTTACCGGACCGTCAAAGGTGCGGCTACTGCCATCGGGCAGGGTCAGGGCGATTTTTTTCTGGCTATTCATCGGGCGGCTCATTTTTCTGGTTTTGTCTTATATTTTGGGTTACGCTTTGATTTAACATCCATTTGGCAGACATTATAAGGAAAATATATACTGTCAAGTTTATGTTTGTCTTTTTCATACCAAAGGCGGGTTAATAAAAAATAACAGGGGACCGAATATGCGTGAAGACGTGAGTGCCGTACCGGCAGAAGAAAATCAATTTTCTCATAAAATAAAATATGTTGGTGATGTGGGGGAGCTTTTACCCATCGTGTTGGTGAATTTTATGTTCACCATTTTGACGCTGGGCATATATCGTTTCTGGGCAAAAACAAATATACGGCAATATCTGTGGAGCAATACCCATTTTGATGACGAACCGTTTGAATACACCGGCACGGGTGGTGAGCTATTCATGGGGGCTCTGATCGTATTCCTAATCCTGATGCCTATGACGTTCGGGATTGTTTATGCCATGGGATATTTTTCCAAGCTCTATCCGGAAGTGGGGCCATTTTTTATTGTTGCTCTGTATCCTCTTATGCTTTTTCTGGTGGGTATTGCCCTGTATCGGGCGCAGGTCTACCGCATGTCCCGGACCAGCTGGCGCGGAATCAGGGGCGCACAATTGCCGGGCAGCCGAGCCTATGGCTGGTTGACCCTGAAATATGCGGTGCTTTATTTTATTTCCTTTGGCCTGCTCGCCCCCTATATCATTTGCCGCATGTGGAATTTTGTCATGAACAATAAACGCATGGGCAGCGGGGTCTTTCAATGTGATGTGAAATCAAAGCCCTTGTTTAAGGTCTGGATTATAAC
>JAADFR010000142.1 GCA_013152755.1 Alphaproteobacteria bacterium | reverse complement strand
AATCGCATAAAAGCATCAAAATATTTGAAATCTTCAGAAAATATAAACCTCTCCGTGGCAGAAAAGGAAGAGAGTGCGGTTCCTTATGGTGTCGGCATTGCCATTGGCGGACTTTATGTGGCCTATCAAATATTCACTGAAATCAGCCGTGCCAGTGCCTAAGGACTGCAAAACAAGGATTATGTAAATGAATATAAACATGAAAAGCGTCGTATTGATCGGGATTGCACTGGTTGTGGCTGGGATAACCGCCATGCTGGCCAAAAGCCTTGTCAGCACACCTGCACCGCAACTGGCCAATGATCAACCAGTGGTGGTTCAGGTCGCCGATTCAAAAATGAAAGTCCTTATCGCCGCCGGTAATATGCCGGTTGGCCATTTCATCAAAGCCGAAGACCTGGCATGGCAATCATGGCCGGATGAAACGGTACATGACAGTTATATTCAACAGGGAGCTGGAACTAAAATAGAAAATTTTGTCGGCGCTGTCGCCACGACAAGCATGGCTTCAGGCGAACCTATTTTAAATAACCGTCTTATCAAACCCGGAAACAGAGGGTTCATGGCGGCGGTACTGCCCCCCGGCATGCGTGCTATCTCTGTGCGGATAACCGCCACCAGCGGCAATGCCGGCTTCGTCTTTCCGGGCGATAAGGTAGACATCCTGCTCACCCATGAGGTTGAAGTAAACAGCGCCAACAGGAACACGGCACGCGTCAGTGAAACGGTCCTGAAAAATGTACGCGTTCTGGCCATTAATCAGCGTACCGACAATCCGACCCATACCCCCTCTATCGGCAAAACGGCCACGTTGGAAGTAAGCGCGAAGGATGCCGAAAAAATCTCGCTTATCAAGAGCATGGGGGAACTGACATTGATTTTGAGAAGTATCGGCAACGAGACTAAAGATGAATCGTCTTTGGTCGCAGAAAACTCAACAATAACTTGGGACAGCGAGGTCAGCAAGCAGATTTCAGGTTCTACCAACAACGCAAAACTTTCCGTAGATGTCTTTCGCGGGGGCCTTAAGGATGGCAGCACCACCATCGACTTTAACAAGCTCATGAATCAGGCCATGACCTCGGGACCAATTAATGGCAGCGCCCAGGAATAAGAGGAAAAAACAATGATAAACACTTCACAAAAAACGGCGTCGAGGACTTTTGCAAAATGGCTAAAATGCATTGTTATCGCGGTGTTATCGCTGCCCATTCTGTCAATATCCGGGAATCTCGATCTGGCGGCAAAAGCCACAGATCATCAGGAAATTGAAGTAGGCAAAGGGACTTTGATCCGCTTTAAAGAACCTGCGAATAATGTATTCATCGCCAATGCAAAGGTGGCTGATATACAGATCAAGTCCCCGACACTGGTCTATGTTTTTGGCAAAAAGCAGGGTGAGACAAATCTGTATGCGGTGAATGACGACGATAAAGTAGTTTATGAAGGCACCATATCGGTCAATCATAATCTAGGTAGCCTGGAAACCGCCCTCAAGCATGTGATTCCCAATGCCAGCATTAATGTACAGTCCTATTCAGGCCTGCTCGTTCTGACCGGCAATGTGGATAACGCAGAGGAAGCCGAAGACGCACGGCGCATGGCCGAAGATTTTATCGGCAAGAAAAGTACCATCATCAACAAGCTTCAGATTGCAACCCCCATGCAGGTAAACCTGCGGGTAAGAATCGCCGAAATCGGCCGTGATACCAAGAAAGAACTGGGATTTAACTGGGAAAATATTTTTGCCAACGGCGGGACGTCCGTTGGAATACTTCAAGGCTCCAATGTGGTTGACCTTATCCCCGATCCCACGGGAATCACCAATAATCTGGTCAAGCAATTCATCGCGCCTGCTGATGGGGTCAATAATTTATTTGGTGGCTTTCGGGCCGGAAAATTTGATATTAATTTCATCATTGATGCCCTTGAAACAGAAGGTGTCCTGTCCATTCTGGCGGAACCAAATCTGACCACGCAGTCCGGTGAGCCGGCTAATTTTCTTGCGGGCGGCGAATATCCGGTCCCGACACTCGACCAGAATGGCCGGGTTATCATCGAATTTAAAGAATTTGGTATCTCTCTGGAATTTACCCCGACCGTTCTGGACAGTGGACGCATTAATATGCATATCAAGCCGGAAGTGAGCCAGTTAAGCTCCAACGGTGCGGTAACCATTCAGGGCTTTAATATACCGGCCTTAAGTACCCGCCGGGTGGATACCACAATTGAGCTGGGCAGCGGCCAGAGTTTTGCCATTGCCGGGCTGTTGCAGAATAACGTCAGCCATGATCTATCAAAATTTCCGTGGCTCGGGGACATCCCCATTCTGGGTGGTCTGTTCAGGTCCAGCAAATTCCGCCGTCAGGAAACAGAGCTGGTCGTCATTGTGACCCCCTATATCGTACAACCCCATAAAGGCGGCACCATGCCCCTGCCAACAGACGGCTTTGAAGTCCCCAGCGATTATGACCGCTATGTAAAGGGGCAATCATATGCCACCAAAAAGCCGGATATGCCCGAACCTGTACAGGGTAAAAACGGTCACAAGCTGAAAAGCGCCGTTGGTTTCATACTGGATTAGGGAATAAAAAATGCAAAAAACAGTGATACAGAAAAACACAAACAGCTTTTCCAGACTGATCTCCACGACGGGCCTTATTCTGGCCAGCCTGGTCCTTGCCAGCTGTAGCGGCGCGGCAAATTTCGCCAATGGCGACAGTCAAAAGCGCAACGAAGTCACCATGATTAAAATACCTTTCATGATGACCTTTGAGGCCGGAAGCACCAGCCTGTCCGATAACGCTGTCCGGCAGCTGGATATGTTTATGATGAGAAGCAATGTGTCATACGGCGATGAATTGAGTATGGATTTCCCGCTTAACCGGGATGGTGGCCTGTCTGATGAGAATCAGAAAAGACTGACCTTCCTGACCGGACTGTTAAAAAACCGTGGTTTGCATCTGGCCGCCGAAGTCACCCCTTATGGCATGAGCCCGTCCCCAAACAAGGCCCGGTTATTAATCTCACGCTATGTGGTAACACCGCCCAGATGCGGCGACTGGTCACAACCGTCCACCGGCAACTATGGCAATATGAACCTGCCCGATTTCGGCTGTTCCACACAGGCATCCCTTGGGCTCATGGTGGCCAACCCCCGTGACCTGATCACAGGGGCAACAGGCGGGTCAACGGATGCGGAAAAAGCGGCAAAATCCATTCATACCTATAGAACGAAAAAACCTGCAAAATCATCATCAGGTGCAAGTTCAGGCAAAGCAAAGAAAAAATAACAGGAATTACTCATGAGCATAGCTTCACTGCTGAAAAAGAATGAAACTGTCGAAGATGAATTCGAAGCCTACATCTGTGATGATGAAACAACACAGGCGTTGGTTCCCGTGCTTAATGAGCGCGAATGGAGTACGTCCCAGATTAAAAAAGGCGGCATCGAAAATGCGATCCGGACGCTGGCCACCGCCACACCACCCAAATTTCTGTTTGTTGATCTGGCAAAATCCGAAAACCCCATGGACGATATGAATGCCTTGGCCGAAGTTTGCGAACCAGGCACTATGGTCATTGCTGTGGGCAAGGAGAACGATATTTCCCTCTATCGGAATTTAATCAATTCCGGCGTCCATGAATATATGGTCAAACCCGTAACCACTGAACAGATCAGAGAATGTATTCTGGCGGCAGAAAACACGCTTCGACTAGCTAATGAAACGGAAGTACATGTGATCGAAGATGCCACGGACAAGCTGGTGGCCGTCATCGGTATGCGCGGCGGCGTTGGTGCCAGCACAATTGTCAGTAGCTGTGCGTGGATCATTGCCAATGACATGAAACGCAACACGGCCATCCTTGATATGGATATTTATTTTGGCACCGATGCCCTGACCTTTGATCTGGAACCGGGACGGGGACTTTGTGACGCTTTGGAAAATCCCAGCCGTATTGACGGACTGTTCATTGAACGGGCCATGATCCGGCAGGGCGATAATCTGTCCATTCTGGGATCAGAAGCCTCTTTGAACGATCCGACCTATACGGATCCTTCCGCCATGAGCCACCTGCTGTCGGAACTGAAGCATAATTTCAACTATGTAATTATGGATCTGCCCCGCAATATGGCGGCTGAATATCCTCTGATGTTATCAGAAGCCGATGAAATAATTTTGGTCTCGGACCTCTCTTTGGCGGCGGCCCGTGACATCATCCGTTTTCTGGCCCTCTGCAAAACCGTCGCCCCGGACAAAGAAGTAAAAGTCATCCTGAATAAGGTCGCCGGAGCTGGTCTGGTAGAAGTCGATAAAAAGGATTTCGAGGCTTCCATAGAGCGATCTGTGGACTGGGAAATTCCCTTTGATGCCAAACTGATGGTTCAGGTTTCGCGCGCGGGTAAACCCCTGCCCCAAGCCGCATCAATGAGCAAAATAGTAAAGGTGCTGAAATCTGTCAGTGCAAATATTACCGGTGACAGTACGGAGAACTCAAAAGGTTCATTCTGGAATAAGTTAACCGCCGGATCAAAGAAATAGGCAGAACGACAATACAGAGACCTTGAGTAGTAGATTAAAACAGTGAAATCGTGAGAAAAAATGAAACCGGCATTTGGAAGAAAAACAGGCTCAGATAGCAGCCCTACCCTGATGACTAAAAAATCGCGCGCTCAGGGCGGTTTTGGCAAGGGACAACTGACGTCTGGCCATGATGCTGTACCCGCACCCAAAGAAAATTCCGTACCGTCAGATGCAAATATGGTTGATCGGGCCTATGACCTTATCGAGTCTGTAATGCTGGAAAAAATGGACCCGGAACAGGCCCGTGAGATGGAACGCAATGAAGTGACAAACTTCATAGAAGATCTCATAGACGAAGAAACACGCCGCCATCATATGGAATTGAATGAGCTGGAACGCCGCGATCTGATTACCGTGCTGTTGAATGATCTTCTCACCTCTGAAAGCAGAAAAACTGAGGTGGTTGCGGAAGAAGAAGTCAATGTTGTCCGCAAACGCAAGGAAGTCCAGAAACAAACCAATGAACAGAAGCAACAGGTCAGTCAGGACAGCATCATGGATGCCAAGGACCGCCTGCAACCCCTGCTTCTGGAATATATTGATGCCTCCGCCGCCAATGAAATGGACCGCTCAGAGCTGGCCGAACAGGTCAGTGAAGCGGTTAATGAGCTTATGGCTCAAGAAAAGATCAATCTGAACCTGCGGGAACAACGTGATCTGGTTAATATGTTGCTTCATGATATGCTGGGCCTTGGCCCGCTGGAGCCACTTCTGGATAATGAAGACATTACCGAAATCATGGTCAACGGGCCGAAGCAGGTCTATATTGAGCAAAGCGGCAAGCTTATTCTGTCTGATGTAACCTTCCGGGATAATCAGCATCTGATGAATATCTGTACCCGGATTGTGACCGCCGTGGGGCGCCGGGTGGATGAATCCACACCATTATGTGATGCGCGTCTGAAAGACGGCAGCCGGGTCAATATCATCATTCCGCCGCTGGCCCTGGACGGGGCGTCCGTTTCCATTCGTAAGTTTGCCAAGCAGAAAATCACCCTTGATCATATGATCGACTGGAAGAGCTTGTCTCACCAGATGGGAACGGTGCTGAAAATTGCCGGGGCCTGTCGCCTGAATATTCTGATTTCCGGCGGAACCGGCTCTGGTAAAACCACAATGCTCAATGCTCTCTCGCGCATGATTGATGTAGGCGAACGGGTGGTGACCATTGAGGATACCGCCGAGCTTCAAATGCAACAGCCCCATGTTGTCCGGCTGGAAACCCGTCCGGCCAATCTTGAGGGCAAGGGCGAGATCAGTATGCGCGACCTTGTGAAGAATGCCCTGCGTATGCGGCCTGACCGTATTATTCTGGGGGAAGTGCGTGGGCCCGAGGCCTTTGATGTGCTTCAGGCCATGAATACGGGCCATGATGGCTCCATGTGTACACTTCACGCCAATAACCCACGCGAAGCCCTGACCCGTATGGAAAATATGATCGGTATGGCCGATCTGAAATTACCTCAAAAAGCGGTGCGGGAACAGATTGCCGGGGCCGTGGACCTTGTGGTTCAGGTTTCACGTATGCGGGACGGCGGGCGGCGCTGTGCGGCCATAACGGAAATTGTCGGGATGGAGGGTGACATCATCACCACCCAGGACCTGTTTATATATGAATTTACCGGAGAGGATGCGGACGGAAACCTGGAAGGACGGTTCAAGTCCACAGGTGTCCGTCCGTATTTTATGGAAAAAGCCGCCTATTTCGGTTTGGACAAAGCATTGATGGAGGCCTTATAGGAACAACTATGAATGTAACAGATCCCACCATAGTGATCATTGGAATTTTTGCCTGTGTCTTTATCATTCTGGCCACACTGGCCGCCGCATCTGGCATGTTCAGTAATGGCAATAAAGTCATCGGGAAAAAACTGGATAAGATTACCGCACGTCATGGCAACAACAAAGGACGGGCACAGGAACAGGCCAAAAAGGCTCTTTTTGTAAAAAAGGAAACCTCTTTGTTTGACCGTTTCATCCCCAAACCCGATGAATTGAGAACAAGGCTGAATAAAACTGGTAAAAATATTACTTTTAAGAAATATGTGCTCACCTCATTGGCTTTGATCGTCGTTTTTACCCTTTTAATGGATATTTTTGTCGGTATGTCCTTTGTACCGAGCCTGATGGTTGGCCTGTTTTCCGGGCTGTTCATCCCCCATCTCTATATTAACCGTACAATCAACAATCGGCTAAAAAAATTCACCAAACAATTCCCCGAAGCCATTGACCTGATCGTTCGTGGTCTGCGTGCTGGGTTACCTGTCACAGAATCAATCCATGCGGTAGCACGTGAGATGCCAGACCCTATTTCCACTGAATTCGGCATAATCACCGATGAAATACGGTTGGGCAAGACAATGGATGAGGCCCTTTGGTCCACGGCTAAACGGCTGGATACACCCGATTTCAAATTTTTTGTCATCAGCCTGTCCGTACAGCAGGAAACCGGTGGGAATTTGACAGAAACCCTGACCAACCTGACTGAAATTCTCAGGGGCCGGACACGTCTAAAGCTCAAGATCAAAGCCATGATTTCAGAAGGCAAGGCCAGTGCCTATATCATTGGCTCCCTGCCCTTTCTTATGTGTGGCCTATTGTCCGCCATGAACTACGAATATATGTCGGTTATGTTCACCGATCCCAAGGGGCAAATCGCCCTGATCGGCGCGGCGATCTGGATGGGAATTGGTGTTTTCATTCTGGCACAAATGATAAATTTCGAGGTCTGAACGATGGAAGCTTACCTACCTGAAGGTATACTTATAGAAGACATCATAGCTATTCTGGCCGCTATGTCAGCCTTTCTGGTTGTTCTGGCAATCTGGAGCAGCGGGATCATCAAAGACCCCATGCACGGCCGTATCAAACATTTGCAAGACCGCAGGCAAGACCTGAAGCGGGGCTATACCGCCCCCACCAAGCGCAAGCCCACTATTGGCAAGGCGTCATACCTTGGCACCATACAAAGCATCGTTAACGGCTTCAGTCTGCTTAAAAACGAACAGGCCGAAAAATTCCGCATGAAATTACTTCAGGGCGGTTATCGATCAAAAGATGCTCTGGTATATTTTATGTTCTTTAAACTGGTATTGCCCATTTTAATTGGCATCGTTGCGGTTACACTGATCTATGGTATGGGGCTATTTGACCTGAAACCAATGATGAAAACGCTGGTCAGTGGCGGGGCGGTTCTGATCGCGTCTTTCCTGCCGGAAACTATTCTTAAAAATATCACCGTCAAACGTAATCTGCTCATGCAGCGGGCTTTGCCAGACATGCTTGACCTTCTGGTGATCTGTGCAGAGGCCGGTCTGACACTGGATTCCGCCCTGAATCGAGTGGTCAAGGAAATGGCCCAAACCGGCCCCGACCTAGCGAGTGAATTAAGCTATACCGCCATTGAACTGGGTTTTCTGCCGGAACGCAGACAGGCCCTGATAAATCTTGCCCAACGGGTAACCCTGCCCTCGGTACAATCTGTAACCGCCACCCTTATTCAATCGGAGAAATACGGAACGCCTCTGGCGCAATCCCTCAGAGTTTTATCTGCCGAGTTCAGAAATGAGCGTATGATGAAAGCGGAAGAAAAGGCCGCCAAATTGCCTGCGACCATGACAATTCCGCTTATTCTATTTATTTTGCCTACTTTGTTCGTCGTCCTGATGGGACCCGCAGCCTGTCAAATCGCTGCGAATATGTCCTGACCCATGACACAGAACAAAGCAATTGCACCAAAAGAATACTGCAAGGAGAGCCACTTAAAAAAACAATTTAATTGTTCAGGAGCTCTAACATGAAAAAAGATAACAGAAATCACCGTATCAGAAAATTTCTGAGACGTTTACGGAACAACAGCGCAGGGGTCGCCTTCGTCGAATTCGCTCTTGTGTTCCCTATCATTACCATCGCAACCATTGGCACACTGGAAATCGGCATGACCATGGTCAGCACCATCCTGCTGGAAGGTGCCATATCGGAAGCCTCCCGCTCCGGTATGACCGGTTATGTGGCCGCCGGCAGCACCCGTGCGCAATATATCAATAACCTTTTGCAGGAAAGAACCTTTGGTATTATTGACCTGAACAACCTTGTAATTACCCAAAAAGTTTACGAAACTTTTGGCGAGGTCGGCCTGCCGGAACCCTATACAGATACCGATGGTGATGGAAGTTATACATCTGGCGTAGACAGCTACACCGACTTGAATTGTAACAATGCTTGGGACGCAGATGTGGGGGCCGATGGCCTTGGTGGTCCCGGGGAAATTGTGCTGTATCAGGCCGTTTATGATGCGAATTTTATGACGGGATTTTTCTCGAAAGCAATCGGCAATGCCGATGGTAAGATCAAACTGACTGCCAGCACTGTTATTCAGAATGAGCCTTACGGCACCCCACCGCCCGGATGTGTTATTCAGGTAAAGATATAGGGGGTAAATGTCATGCTTATTCAGATAAGAAGACTGATCATCCCGCGCTTTATTCAGACATTAAAAAAATCTGAAAAAGGGGCCATCATGATCGAATTTGCCCTGACCTTCCCGGTTGTACTGCTTTTACTGCTGGGCGGCTTTGAAACTTTCCGCCTGCTTATGGCACACAGAAAATCAAATATGACCGTGACATCGGTCAGCAATCTGGTCTCGCAGAACAAGAACCTGAGCAGCAGTGCCATTCAAAATATTTTTGATGCCGTAGAAAATATTATGAAACCGCTAAAGTTGGATCAGAATGGTCAGATATTCATATCCTATGTCACTGGCACGGCAGGCGGGAGTATTATCAACCTGCAATGCACAGGCACCGCCAACACCTCCTTGACCAGCAAACTTGGTGCACAAGGTGCACAGGCAGACCTTGCTGTACTTCCAGGGGATTTTTCCATAGCAGAATTTGAAACTGTGGTCATTTCAGAAGTTATCTATCGATATGAGCCGGTTTTCGTGCAACTAAGCAGTTGGCAACAAAATAATATGTTTGCCAGCCATGACATCTATCAGGCGGCGGTTCAGAAACCCCGTTATGGCACAATTGTTTTTGACAGCGGTTGCCCGTAACTTACTGTAATTAAAATGGTTATCCGGATATAAAATCTGGATAACCATACCGGATTTCCTACAATTCCCTTCAAATTCTTACCCATAAAAATACGAAAAACCGCCCTCCCAATCCGCAATAGTTAACAAAAGGTTAATTTTTTAGTTGATTCGGCGAATCATTTAGAGGATGATTCGGTCTAGTGATTTGAATCTGTGGAAAGAATCGCTCTGATTACCCACAGAACAATAAAGAATTTGGATTGATATTCAGACGATGAATGCTTCTATGTTCAATAAACAGACAACCGCGCAGCGGAAAATATCCGACCCGGGCATCCTGCCAATGACGCCCCAGGAGAAAGAATTTGGCCTGTTTGATTCCGTCTTCCATGAAGTAAGTAATGCCATAGCCATTATTTCCCGTGAACCGGGAAGTCATTCACCGATAATCGTGGATATTAACCACCATTTCGAACTTGTCACTGAATATCAGCTTGACGAAATTGCAGGTCAAAATCTATATGATTTCATTCCGTCAATCCGGTCCGGGTCAAATTATCACGTCATTGAAGAAGCGCTCGAAAGCAGACAAGCGGCGGTTCTTTTTTGTTCCTGGGTTCATAAAAACGGCAAAATCATTGATATGGATATGACGATCCGCCCTTTCAGCAGTGAAGGAGATGACTCAAGATTTATTTGTATTCTCCGGGAAAATGACAGCGAAAATAATAGCCGGGACAAAGCCGCAAAGGAAATCAAACGAAATTTACTGGCCGCCATGCATCATAACTTCAAAACCCCACTTAACGGGATTTTGGGTTATTCCGAAGTCATCATGTCAGAAATGCTAGGGCCTATCGGGCAGGAATCCTATAAAGATTGTGCGCAGGATATTCATGGAGCGGGCCGGGATCTGCTCCATCTGATTGATAATCTGCTTGATTTAAAAGAGCTGGAAACGGCTGAGTTCTCTTTACGGGAAGAAAAATTCCCGCTCACCGAGATGATTGCCGAATGCATCGGAAAATTATCTTTGGATGCGGAAAAGGCCTCAATTGATCTTTTCTGCAAAGTTGATCCCAATTGTAAAAATATTTTTGGCGATAAATCGCGCCTGCAACAGACCATTCACAGTTTGCTCACAAATGCATTGAAATTCACGCCTCATGGCGGTGAAATTATTATTTCAGCACGGCGGGACAATAACGGTGCCTGCCTGATCAGTTGCACAGACAACGGGGTCGGCATGGGCTCACAGCAACTGGCGAAAATCTTCTGCCATGACACTCATCTGTCCAATATCTATTCCACCCCCACCGTGGGGATCGGATTTGGCCTTACCTATGTCAAGCAGCTCATTGAACGCCACGATGGTAGTGTGTCCATCATCAGCGCCAAGGGCAAGGGGACAACAGTAACCCTATACCTGCCCCCGAGCAGGCTGTGTTAGGACAATAATATCCGCCCCGGACTTGCTTTATAACAAGTCCCCCCTATATATTTGCCATAACGCTATTTATCAGGATAAAAACGGGTATGTCTTTAAATATTATTTCCGCCAACCATCTGCGCACTGGTCTGAATGTCTATTTTATTCAGGACAAGGCGGGCAACCGCTGGGATACAGATTACACCAAAGCCTCCGTTTATGATCCGGAAAAAATATCTGAGGCCTTCGATCAGGCACAACAGGATATGGGCAATAATATTGTTGTGGATTGCGTCATAGTTCCCATTGATAAAAACCACGTCCCCCTGACCACCCGGGAAAGAATCCGCAGCACCGGACCGTCAAGCAAATATGGCCATGCGGTCAGTCAATAGGGCTTCAATTATGATTGTACATCAGATATACGCCGATAATCCATTACGCAATTTTCACTATCTGATTGCCTGCCCGGAAAGCCGTGACGCATTGGTCATTGACCCTCTTGATGTCAGTAGGTGTCTTGATGTTGCGGCAAAGCATGACCTGAAAATTACCAAAATCCTCAACACCCATGAGCATTGGGACCATGTGGATGGCAATGCTGAAATGAAACAGGCTACCGGGGCAATTATATATGCCCATCATGGGGCCATGGATAAAATCGGCAATGTGGATATAGGACTGAAAGCCGGTGATGAAATCTCAATAGGCACCAGTGTTACGCTAACGGCACTGGATACACCCGGCCATACCATGAGCCATCTTTGCCTGTTGTCAAATGGAAAAGACCCTGCCCTGTTTTGTGGGGATACCCTGTTTAATGCCGGGGCCGGCAATTGCCATCATGGCGGCGACCCGGATATTCTGTATGATACTTTCTCACAGCAATTGGACAAGCTGCCCGATGACACGCGCATCTATCCGGGCCATGATTATATTGTCAATAACCTGGAATTTACCCTTGATCGCGAGCCCAGCAATGCACAGGCCCAAGCCATGCTGGAAAAGCTGAAGGGGCAGGATCCCCATGATGCCTATATCACCACCATGGCCGATGAACGGCGCATCAACAGCTTTTTCCGGCTGGAAAATCCGGCCATCATAAAAAAGCTAAAAAGTGAGAATACAAAAATATCTGATACCCCGAAACCCCGCGAAATATTCAAGGCACTTCGGGAACTCAGGAACCACTGGTAACAAAGAAGGAATATACTATGAGTCTCGAAAGCATCACCGCTGAAATCAGCGGCAAAGCCCAATCCATGGATGCCAATGGCAAAACAGTCAAAATTGACTTTCAGGGCGACGGCACCATCTTCATTGACGGCGCAACCACGCCACCAACCGTCAGTAACGATGATAATGAAGCCGATGTGACCCTGATCATCAGCGAAGAAAATTTTGAAGGCCTAATGGATGGCTCCCTTAACCCACAGATGGCCTTTATGATGGGCAAGCTGAAAATTGACGGCGATATGGGACTGGCGTTGAAGCTGGGCGACCTGTTTAGTTAAGGCGCAATCAACCCGTGAGCGCGGCACGCGGCAAGTAAGCTGTTCAAGGCTGTTCTGGCTTCGGCGTCAATGGTCACGCCGCCCGTGGCATCTCCGATAGCCGCCTGTTGCGCCCCCACCACCTGAAGTCCGGATATGTCCAGCCTGCTGGCCATAACGCGTCCCTTCTGCCATTGGCCGGAAAAATAACGGGTCACAAGATTTTCATCCTTTAACCAGATTGTCATCCCCTCAAAGGGCAGATAGAACTGCCATGCCCCACCTATAAACTGGGCCAGCTCATTATCATGACCGCTCCAGCTTCCGGTCCCGCCACTGCTCACCAGCCACAGGCCGCCCTCAAGGGGTGATGCGGGCGGGATGGCCAAGGTCGATGTTTCTGCCGCCGCCTGGGTATAGGCATCCAGAATATTCAGCGCCATATTATGGGTGACTTCCTTCTGGGACTGGCTGGTGATGATATAGGGGGCGCCAAGGCGCGGTGTTTGTGTTGTCATAAT
This sequence comes from Alphaproteobacteria bacterium, assembly GCA_013152755.1. Taxonomy (GTDB): domain Bacteria; phylum Pseudomonadota; class Alphaproteobacteria; order Sphingomonadales; family Emcibacteraceae; genus Paremcibacter. Next base: position 4,283 of record JAADFR010000142.1, on the reverse strand, counting down.
TAGTTACCTCTAGTCTGAATTATAATTAAAGCGTGATATCAAGTGGCCATCCCCGGCCCACGGTGTCACTGATTTGACTGATACGAACGGCAAGGCTGGCCTGCAGCCCGCCAAAATCCGTATTTTGGAAATTCGCAGAATAGATAACCTGCGGCCCAACGGCACTCAGGGTCCGCACCACAGTCATCCCGGACAGAATTTCAACATCATATTTCTCATACAGCTCCCCCAAAGGCACATCTGCATTATCCTGCCAATCCCCGCCCACCCGGCTACGTCTGATCCAACCTATGGTCAGGTTACCGGACCCGTCCCGCACGCCCGATGCATGGACAGGGGCAAAAGGCTTTAACACCTCCGCCCCAAAGGTATGGTTTATCGGCGGGGCATCGGCCACAAGTGCGCCCGATGTGACGGCTTTAAACTGATATGTCCGGCCAATATCGGAAAAACGCAGGACGGCAGGACGGATTGTGCTTTCGGCCAACAGCACAAAAATTTCTGCTGCGCCATGGCTGGCAACTTTTCTGTCCGTACCGCGCCTACCCCGTAGCAACCCGCTCAGGCGATAGCGGCCATCCGGTTCCAAAACCGCGTCCCGGAACTGAATGATCTCGCCGCCAACCCAAGCCACATTAGCCCCGCCCAACACCCCGTCTGCCGTCTCTCCGGACAGAAGATGAGTGCTATTATCCAGCGTCACAAGAAGGTCATTACCCTCATCCCAATAGGCCGTGGGGCCAGCGGCAAGGGTATTTTCCACACTGCCGCTCACCACATCACTTGCCGTAAAGTCAATCTGGCTATAGCTCTGATCATTATCCCGCGAGATAAACAGACCGGCCCCGTTCCATTTTCCACTACCAGCCCCCGCCGCCCAGAATAAAACCGGCGACGAGACATTCTCCCCGGTAATTGTTGACATATCTAGCGGCAGAAATTGGCTGGTTGCCAGAGGAACCACCTGTTGCGCCGGGGACGTCCCACTGTCGGCCAGACTGTTGCGGTTCAACAGGGACTTGGAAAACCTCACTGCCCGGCAATCCATACCCTGCAGGCCGATTTCGGTTTCCTGAAGCATAAAATCCTCTTGTTCAAGGCCGAGGGTCAAGGTCACTATATCCCCCGCTGTCAGGTCGTCATATTTATGAGGCAGGGCAAATTGCGCGGTCTCCCGCCCGCCCCAGGCCAGATCAAGCTGAATTTCAGATGCCGTTTTCGCCGCATCCGCCGAAATCACAAGGGGATGTGCGCTTTGCCGCACAATGTCACTGGTTGCCGTCAGCCTGCGCGCCCGCTGAAACCCGGTCTGATAATCCCGCGCCGGATCAATGAAGGACAGGCCAATTTCTCTGGGCAGGTCAAGGTCCTGTTGCCGGGTCAGACTGATTTTCCCGGAACGGTCTGATTTTTGGGCAGCCTGCAAAATATCGTCGGAAGGTATGACCACATCTGCCCCCCTGTCCAAACGGCGAAAAAGCAGACTGCCCTCCTGCTCTACCACGTCAAAGTTATAAATTTGCGCCAGTTCCTCTATGGCCAAGCGGGACTTCATAGGACCGGGGATCATATAACCGTCCACCATCTGCACAAGATCGCTCACATCATAGGATGGCACGCCGGAAAGCCGGCAAATATCAGCGACTATATCTGACAGCACGATGGGCCCGCCGCTGTCAGCAATAACCTCAAAAGTAAGATTGGGTATCCGGTTGGCATATTCGCCAAGGGCCAGATCCTCAAACACCACATAAGCCAGACCGCGAAAGGCGTTCACATTGGCCATGCCCTCAATGGCCTCTATCATCGGGTCGGCTTTTTGAAAGTCGCTCCCGTTGTAAAGGCGCATACTGCCGCCCACGGCCAGTTTTCCGGCACTATCGCGGAGCAACTTGCCGTCAGCCCAAATGCGGCCCACATCTGCGATCTGACGGGCAGACAAGGCCACGGCAAATGAGGCGGCGTAGCTATAGGTAACGGTCGTGACCTTTTGCCCGCCGCCTTTACCGCCGCCGCCTTCGGTTTTTTCAGACCTGCTTTCTGTCAAACCAGATGACCAGATCATATTACCGGGCAGGCGCATGGTCCCGTAAACCCGCGAAACCGGTTCACCATAAGCTGATGTCTGAACGGTAAGGTCTTTCAGCCGCCCGCCTTCGATTGTCCGGGAAGATGTGCCGCCGAAAATTGCCCGGTCTACACTGCGCCCGACCAGACCACCAACCAGACCGCCGATGGGACCACCGATGGCGGTGCCCACCACGGTAAGGACTATACTTGCCATTATTTTATCCTCTTAAATTTCCGGAAATGAATGAACTGATATAATTCTGGACCGCCATTCCGGGTCCAGGCCATGCTCCACAACCCGGCCATATTTTTCACAGGCATGGATGATCCCCCTGTCAGACAAAATGGCCGCATGTTCCAGGTACCGCCCAAAACGCAGGATAACCACATCTCCCGCCGCCATCCGGGCCATCGGTTTTTTCAAAAAACCAGCCATCGCGGCATAGCGGGAAATGGCTTCTCTCCCCGGTATTCTTTTATACCCCTTGTAATCAAAAGCCCCCAAATTCAGGGTCTTTGCCACATGGACAATCAGGCCGACACAATCCAGTCCCGACGCCCTATCCCGGCCCTGATGGCGAAAGGGGCTGTCCACACAGTCCCGCGCCGCCAAAAAGATTTTTTGCCGATGCAGATCAGATATGGTCATTTGAAAAAAACTTTGCTATCACTAGGGTCTGTGGACAATTACGATCAGGGTGTTGGTTTGACCATAATGGCTCAATTTTAAGCAGGAGGACGCCGGACATACCAGTATATTCAAGGACGACTGCTGTAAAAGTGGGCCATTATGGCCAAATCCTGCGGACGATCCACATTTTATCACTGGACAGCGTTACAAAATGCTTGAAGTGAATGGCACTACGGCGCATTCTGTGCCTCGCCAGTGATAAAATGTGGATCGCCAACACCCTGATCGTAATTGTCCACAGACCCTATGCAACAGAAAAATAAAATAAAGGATTTGTCTGTCATGGACATGAATGTTATCGGATTACATATCCACGAATTACGCAACCAGAGCCGCTTTATTGAGGCCAGTGTGGATATTCTCAATCAATCAATGGAGAAACAGGCTCCTGTTGGTATTTTCTTTGCCCTGCAAAATATCATGCTCGGCACCAACCAGATTGCCCGCACCCTGTGGACGCCCCGGAAAAAGGGCAGGGAACGGGCAACCTCTCTGCGCCAAACCCTCGAGCTACCGGAAAAATATCCGTTGAATAATGACGGAATCCTGTCCCTTGTGGATCATGCGGACGAGGCCAATGATCAATGGCTCGCTCAATCCAAGGATCAATATATCCTGTATGATTTCATTGGCGATATCGCCAATAGCCAACATAAGGACGTTGAAACCAAAAATATTTACCGCGCTTTTGATGTGAATACCAAAATTTTCACATATCGCGGGATCAGTTATAATCTGGAAGCCTTGCTCAAGGCCATTGCCGATGTAAGCAACCGGGTAAATCAGATACATGTACGTATGTTCCCAGATCAATGGGAAGAAGCGAAGGACGAAGAACCCGCCCCGGAGCCGGAAAAGAAAGCGGCACCGAAAAAAGTGGCCCCTAAGAAAACAGCGGCCAAGAAAAAAGCCCCCGCCAAAAAGGCTGCTGCTAAAAAATAACCGCCTATTTCAGGCCGGGATAGTCATACAGGGAATCCGTTCCCGGTATGGCTGTCTCGCCCCTGAAATTCTCAAAATTCTGAAATTTATTTTTACAGGTCACCGCCCGCTTGTCACAGCCCGCAACTGCCTGATAGATGTCACCTGTCATCATCGGCTCTGGTGCCCTGTCAAACAAGACAAACTGCCCGGCGGCAAAGACTTTTACCTCTGACATACTGCCGGCATTTGCCCCGCTTAACCAGCGCACCACGCCGTAATCATACCAACCATCGGCCTCAATCCGGATGGTGTCCGTAAAACTGTCTGATCCCGAAACATTTGTCACCATACCCAAAACCGAGAATTGAGCCAGATTAACATGGCAGTTTTTTGCCCCCAGATCCGCCCGGCATTCTGGTGAAAAAACATCACCGATAGTCTGTTGCAATTTCTGGGTCAATCCTCTGATCTCAACGGTAAAACTTTGATCTTTCAGGGTAAATTCACCGAGCCATCCACTTCGGATATAGAGCTTGCCCTGACTTAAGTCCTGCCAGTTCACCTGAAAGATGGATATACGCCCATGATCAAACAGGCC
>JAADFR010000141.1 GCA_013152755.1 Alphaproteobacteria bacterium | reverse complement strand
TCATTACCGGGGCCGCCATTTTTGGCCTGCTTGGCACCATTCATCTGATATATACCTTTTTCACCAATAAGTTCGACCCTTACGATCTGTCGGCGAAAGACGCCATGCAGGGTACGTCGCTGGTATTGACCAAGGATACAACGGTCTGGAAAGCATGGATCGGTTTTAATGCCAGCCATAGTTTGGGGGCCATGCTCATTGCCGCCTTTTACATTCCGCTGGCCCTGTGGGATTTCGCCGTTATTGAAAATAGCCTGTGGTTCACATGGTTGCCGGTTATCACGGGATTGAGCTATCTTTTTCTGGCCAAAAAATACTGGTTTAAAATACCCTTTATCGGCGTCCTGATCTCAAGTGCCTGTTTCATAGCGGCGGCGGTGACCCTGTGAAAACCCTTAACTTTCCCCTGTTTCTGGGCGGCTTGCTCAGTATGATTGCCGCCCTGCTCCATGTCGCCATCATTATCGGCGGGCCGAACTGGTATCGTTTTTTTGGTGCGGGTGAGCAGATGGCCCTCATGGCGGAACAGGGGAGCTGGTATCCGCCGCTGGTCACATCCGGTATTGCACTCGTCCTGTTTATCTGGGCACTTTATGCTTTCTCCGGTGCCGGAACTATCCGAAAACTGCCCCTGCTAAAAACCGGCCTTGTGATCATATCCGGCATATATCTGTTGCGCGGCCTTGCAATCATCCCGGCCTATTTCCTTATGCCGGAAGTCATCGACAATTTTCTGGTCTGGAGCTCTCTTATCTGCCTGCTTTATGGCGTCACCTATGCCACCGGCACCCGAAAGTTATTTCTTCAATATCCCTGACCCATATGGTAAAGATGAAATATCGGGCAAAAAAACAATAATCATCGCCCACCAAAATAAAGGGGACGAAAATGGACTTTCTGTGGTTTCTTCTGATTGTTATTCTGGGCCTGTTTGCCTATTGGCAAAGTCGGGAATTAAAAGAACTGAAAGAGCGTATAGGTCGTCTTGAGCTGCGTGCCATCAAGCCCACGAAGCAGGCTGAGAAAGCACCCGTTACCGAAAAAACAGCCCCGCCAAAAACCATTAAAAAACCACAAAGGGCCGCCATAAGAACTGCGCCACCAAAGGCTGAAAAAAACACCCTAAAAAAACTGGAAGAAAGCCTCTCGGCCCGCTGGATGGTTTGGGTGGGCGGTTTGGCCATTGCGCTCGGCGGTGGATTTCTGGTGAAATATTCCATTGATGCCGGCATTCTAAGCCCCGCCGTCCGGGTTAGCCTTGGCTTCCTTATGGGGCTTGCCCTGACAGTAAGCGGGGAAATTCTGCGTCAACGGCGGGTCAACCTCAAATGGCTGGCGGGATCACCCGATTACCTGCCCAGCGCCATTTCCGCCGCCGGATTATTTTCTGCCTTTGCCGCCATCTATGCCGCCTATGCGCTCTATGACCTACTGCCCGCCCTTATGGCTTTCATCGGCCTAGCCCTGCTGTCTTTTGCCGCGTCAGGGCTGGCCTGGTATCAAGGGCGTTTCTTTGCCTATCTGGGGATGATCGGCGGCATTCTGGTCCCGGCGCTTGTCACCACCGGCCCGCCCAGCGCATGGGGACTGTTCCCCTATCTTCTGGTGATTATAGCGGCCAGCCTGTGGGTCTCCCGACAAAAGGCCTGGCATGACGTGGCGGCCACGGCCCTCTGTCTGGCCCTGCTTTGGGTATTTTTCTGGATTCCAACCAATTGGCATAGTGGGGATATTATACCGGTTGGGCTGTATCTTTTGCTTTTGGGCGGACTGAACGGGCTGTTGCTGAGCGGGGCCAGCCCGGAACGGCTAACCGACAGCACCTATAGCGGCATGATGAAGGGCAACGGCATCACCCTGACATCAGATATTGTCATGGGCCTGATCACGCTCCTGTTGATCAGCATTGTCCGGGTGGATGATTACAGCATGACCGGCCTGATGCTGATTACCGCCGGGCTTGTGGCCCAAGCCTATGCCATCCACCGCTCGCCTGCCAATGACTTGGGCGGTGTGATTGCCCTATGTGGGGTCATGTTCCTGTTTGTCACATGGCATGTACCCAGTCTGCTTGAATTTCAGGGCAGTCTGGCACCCTTTGACCAGTTAAAAACCGCTTGGGCACCAACAGTACCGCCGGGCCTTGAAAAATTCGTAACCACTATTTTGATCTTCACTGCTGTGACGAGCTTTGTCATCTTTGGCCGCTTACAGAGCCTAATGCGGCAGAATATGTGGGCCAGTATGGGCAATATAGTCCCGATTCTGATGCTGATTGTCACATATTGGCGGGTGGCGGACTTTGCCCCCAGCGTAACATTTGCCCTTGCCGCTCTCATTCTGGCCTGCCTGTTTGTCATAGCAGTGAACCGTCTTATGCGCGGCAAAGATAATATTACGGCGGTTGCCGCCTATGCTGCCGGGGCGACCACGGCCATCTCGCTGGGCATTGCCATGGTCCTGCGGGATGCCTGGCTCAGCTTTGCCCTTGCCCTGCAAATTGTTGCCCTCGCCCATATCTGGCGCGCCTTGGGGGTCAGAGGTCTGCGCACATTAGCCCTCATTCTGGCGGCCATTGTTTTTGTCCGCCTGACCTTGAATGGCTCCATACTGGATTATGGCAGTAGTGCGCCCTTGCCCGCCGTTAACTGGCTGTTTTATGGCTATGGCCTGACCGCCGCTTTCTTTGCCTATGCCGCCCGGATTTTCGGGCCGGAGGGAGAAAATGATCGGCTGATGTCGGCCTTGCGCGGCGGGGCGATCCTGCTCACCGTGGCTTTTGTCACGCTGGAAATGCGGGCCTTGTTCAGCGAAGACCACACGCTATCATCTGACCCCACAGACCTTGAAATTGCCCTTCAGGTCATCAATTGGGGCATCGCCACCACCATCCTGTTCTGGTATGAGGTAAAGAATAATGACCAATTATTTGGCAAGTTACGACGGTTTATGACCTTTGTCTCCCTGCTCGGTATCATTGTTGGCGGCGGAATGCTGAATAATGTATTTTTCGACTTAAATGATGTGGGCAGCACCCCAATTTTCAATCTTCAGTTCCTGCAATTCCTCATCCCCGGCCTGCTCTATGGCTTTAAGGCCTATATTGCCAGCCGGGCCAACAAACCACGGAGCCTGAAACTCTATGGTATTTTGGCCTTTCTGGTCATCTGGTTCTGGACCACGGCGGAGGTCTATAACGGTTTTCATCCCAACGAATTCATGGGCACGGTCTCTGACTGGGAATGGTATGCCTATTCACTGGCCTGGCTGCTTTATGCGGTAGCACTTCTGCTGGGTG
>JAADFR010000140.1 GCA_013152755.1 Alphaproteobacteria bacterium | reverse complement strand
TCCGCCCGCAGACGGGATTTCAGAGTATGGAACCCGATGGACAACCCGTCCAACGCCCCCACATCCAAAAGGCGGCAAACCTCCCGCGCCGCGGTCCCGAATAGACTGCGCAAAAGCACCGGGCAGGATCAGGTCATTGCCCCGGTCCACCACATTAAACACGCTGGCATAGCCCGAAAAATGGCCGATTTTATTGTCTGTCTGCTGTAAATTCATTCACTGTCCAAAGAGTTGTCCAAGCTGAATCAGCTTGAATTTGACCGCCAGCCCCAATATCAGGGCCGACAAAAACAAGCGCATGATCCAGCGGATCACCGTTTGACGGGCAAGTTTTTTGCTGTCCCGCCAGCTATCCAGAAGGGCGCGTAATTCGGTAATATCGCTGCCGGCATTTTCATCGCTCAACCCCAATTGAGCAAGGGCGCGCGCCGCCCCCTCCTCCGAGGCCTGCGCGATCAGGAGATAGATATTTTCGTCTGAAACCCCCTGGGTTTTGGCCTGCCGGACCGCCTGAAACAGGCCGGAGCCTATCCTCATGACAGAATGTCACCGCCATTAATCGCCCCAAGGCCAACCGCCGCCCGCTTTTCATTGATGGTCAGAAAGTCCGCCTGCCCGATACGCTGCCACAGGGCCTGCCGGTCACTGCCGAGCGCCGGGACCATGTCGAAGTCATAATCAAGGCGCAGATCATCGCCAAAATGAGGGGTCAGCCAATGGTTCAGCGACGACATCATCTTGTCCATCATGGGCAGTAATGTCATGCGCCATAAGGCCCGGTTGGCTTCTTTGTAATTGCTATAGGTATTATCGCCGGGGATGCTCATCATCATGGGCGGGACACCGAAAGCCAGCGCAATTTCCCGGGCCGACACATGCTTGGCATTGATAAAATCCATATCAGCCGGGGACAGGGCCATCTGCTGCCATTTCAGGCCGCCCTCAAGCAACAATGGCCGCCGGGCGTTACGTGTGCCCTGGAAATTCTCTTCCATTTCCTCTTTCAGACGGTCAAACTGCTCGCGGCTCAAGGCCCCGTTACCGTCCTTTGGCTCAAAGACCAATGCCCCGGAAGGGCGGGCGGAATTATCAAGCAATGCCTTGTTCCAGCCTGACGCGCCGTTATGAACATCAATGCTGTAAGCCGCCGCCTCCAGCGGGGACATGCCATAATGATCATTGGTCGGATGAAAAGTTTTCAGATGCAGCACCGGGCTTTTGCCGGTCACCGGGTCCACAGGGAACAGATGTTCCCGTCCCGCGACACCGTAAGCAAAGGCCTTGGGCCAGCCACTGGCCCCCGGAATGATCTTCATACGATCCGGACGCAGGCTGTAAAGCTCTGCGGGCAGACCATCACCGCCCATGACCAGCTCCAGATAGCTGTTCCCGGCAATATTCAGGTAAGCATAGGCGGTTTCAAAGAACGCCGTTCGTCCCTGCACCGGATTGGGCCGGGCCAGCAAATCCAGCAGAGGATGAGACGTTACTTTCTGATCCCCCCGAAACAGCCGCAGCGGTACCGAGGCCGCGCTTTCCGCAATGATCCGCACCGCCCGGTGGGTGATGACATTCTTCCGGTAACCTTCATCGGCCAGACTGGCATAATCCCGCCCGGACCAGCGCGGCTCATTCAAGCCCAGCATAAGTGTCTCTGTCCCCCCAAGCAGCCGGGCGACAGCACTTTGTTTTCTGTCCAGAGGTTCTATCTTCCGGAATAACCGATTAAGCGGATTCATATGTTTCTCCAAATTATTACAGCCGGACGAACGGCAAAGTTAAGCCGCTTGGCACTGCACTTTGCTCAATAGCTTCTCAAAAGTTTGCAGGAACGGTACCTTGACCGCCGTCCGGCCTTCTTCCCGCTAAACCAGAGGTCCGGGGAAAAAAGGTTAAATATTTCGTATTTTCGGGCGATTTTGCGCCGTGAGTAAAAGCTCCGTCACCGCCCAGACCAGCGCATCCACCCGGTCGGGGCTTTTGCCGCCCACAAGACCGTCCCCGGTCAGGGCGCACATCTGATCTTCCAGTTCGGGCAGAAATCCCGGATGCAGAACCCGGCCCTGTTCATACAAGGCCGCCACCGGTTCCGCGCGCAGGATCTTGCCCCGGCTGGCTCGCACCGCACGGTAACTTACATCCGGGTCAATCTGACGAAGCAGATTTTCCACCAGCTCACCGCCGTTATTGACCTCTGCCACCAGACGGTCAGCCTGATAGTCGTGATAGACCCCAAGGGCCGCCTTGGCCCAGCCATGGGGGCTTAAACCCTGAACCGAGGCATCCTTCAGGATATAGGCCCGGCCTTTTCCGTCCCGCGCGGCCACGATGATGCCGCAGGTATCGGCCTTGGCGCCGCTGGTCACCGGCGGGTCAACGGCCACGATAATCCGTTCGAAATCCGGGGTGCGGGTAATTCTGATCTGCTCCAGCTGATCGCGGGTCCATAAGGCCCCCGGCACATCACCGAGAATCTCGCCGTATATTTCCTGCCGTCCGATACGGGTGCCTTCATATTGGCCAACCACCTGATCGAAAAAGCTTTGCGGCAGGTTTGAGGCATTGTCATAGGTAGAGCCACGCACCAGACAGGTCGCCCCGTCGTCCACCAGCTTTTTCAGCAGGGGGATATTACGCGGCGTCGTGGTCGCCAGCACTCTTGGCATTTTTCCCAACCTGAGACCGAGCAACAGATTGGACCATGTTTCCTCCACATAGCGCCATTTGGCCAGCTCATCGGCCCAGGCCACATGATGTTGCGGCCCGCGCAACTGATCCGGCGTTTCCGCAGAATAGAGAAAGGCCTGCACCCCGTTGGGCCAGGTCAGTTTCTTGTTACTGCTGTTAAAAATTGGCCTGAAATCCTTGGGGCATACGGCCAAAAGACCGCTTTCGCCCTCTATCATGGTCAGCTTGCCGTCCAGCATGGTATCCGCCACCAGCGCAATCCGTTCCGGCGCCCCTTTGGGGGCCATATTGGGGCTGTCGCCTTCCACAAGGCCCCTGATCCATTCGACCGCCGTTCTGGTCTTGCCAAAACCGCGCCCGGCCAGTATGAGCCAGCAGAACCAATCGCCGTCTGGCGGCAGCTGATTTTTTCTGGCCCAGAAGCTCCAGTCGTAATTCAGGGCGTCACATTCTTCTTCTGTGATATTTTTGAATAATGCCCGGCGCCGCACCGGGTCAAGAGAGGCGATCCATTCTGCCAGCGATCTGTTACCGCCTTCTTCATGTGCCGCCAAAGGTTTTATTCGCCATCTGATCTAATTTTTTCATCAGCCGTTTGCGCGGCGACAGTCCTCTGACCTGACCATCCGAATGGGTGCGTTTCTTGCCGTCACCAAAAATTTCCGGCCTGTGGGCCTTGAGCAGGAAAATAGCTATTTTCTCATCTATTACCGCCCCGTCCGGCCTGTCCGTCACGTCTTTACCCATTGCCTTGTCCCATAAATATGCCTCCAGATAATCCAGAGCCTGTTCCATGGCATTTTGCCATTTTTCACGAAAATCGGGCCGCATATTGCGCCGACGGTAAACCAGAGAACGCGCCAAACCCGCTTTAGCCGTGGCCCGGGTCACATTGCCCGTCTGCTCAAGAACCTCAAGAAAAACCGCTTCCCGTTCTGCATTCCACCGATTGCCGCTATCTGACGCCGCCATACAACCCCTCAGACATAAAAAAACCGCCCTCACAAGAAGACGGTTTCACATTAAGGGCATCGCCCTGTATTTCCGCTGATCAACCAGCCCCCTCAAGAGCCGATTTCTGACCATGTAATAAAGACTACACGAACGACCCCGCTTTGTCAAGTATTAATTCCTATTAATAGGCAATATATGTTTATATTTTTAATAAAATTCAAATAAACAAATTATATTTGCCTATTTATCACTATTGTTATATTATTCTTATGGATAAAGAATTAAGCCCTCTTTATCCATGATCTGCATATTCAGACAGGATATGCAGGGTCGTCTGTTCTTGCGATTTACGGGCGGCCTGTGATCGAAACCCTCCTTGCGACTTGGTGCTCTTCATTTATTTGGGGAGCACCATTTTTTCCTTGAAACCCCGCTTCGCACCCTATAGGGAAAGAGATGGTAACAAGAAAATGGAATCACAGATCATGGCAAGCTTTAAAGTCACCCTGAAAGCCGACCTCAAACGCGGGTCATTCTATTGGGTATCCACCGTCGAGGCCAGCAATGCGGATGAGGCTGTTATTGCCGCCGAGCATCTGTTCATGGCTGAAATGGAAAATTCCGCTGACTGGAATTTTTCCGACAGCGATATTGAAGAAGTATAAGGCTTACTTTTTATCCGGCGACCAGCCCGATGACCAGAGTTCCGCCGGCACGATCTCTGGTGGCACACCATTGGCATGGAACCACGAATCAACCACATATTGCGCTTTATCCCCTCCTGTCTCATAGATGGTGGCCGTATTATGGGGCCAGCGGCTGATATAATTGCCCCGGTGCAAGGGCTTGCCCAAAGTATGGAGCCTGATCAGCCCGGCCTTACGTAGAATGAACAGATAGGTGGTGGAATTAAAGGCCTCGTCAATACAGTCCATCTGATCGCGGGTCGAGAAATTAATGATCTGCGCCCCCGGATCATCGGTAGCCGTTCCGGTCTTTGGCCCGACAAACTGTTCAAACAGCCCGATGGCCTGCTTGATTAAGGCCCGTTCCGCCGCCGCATCCTCGGGTGCACGGGCAAAAACATCAACGATCTGTTGCCATTCCGCCTCATCAAGACCTGTTTTCAGATAATAGCGACAGCCATAGCCCTTACAAATCCCGAAATCATCCCGTTCGACCACATCATTATGATGCTCTTTCAACAGCCGCGTCGCCGGACTGCCGCCGCAAGCGGACAGTGCCATTATCATTATGAGGATAAACAGAGCCCTCATGCGGCAACCTCCTGCCTGACCAAATGACCCATAAATTCTGCCGCCACCCGTTCATGCCACGGCACAGGATGGCCTTTGCCGTGAAAGCCCACATGGCCGCCGTCATCAGCAATCAGAAGGCTAATCGCGCCCGCGCTATCCCACTGTCGTGCCTGATAATCCTCTACTGGAATCCACGGGTCATTGCAGGCATGAATGATCAGGGTCGGCACCCGGATATGGTCAATGAATTTTTGGGCTGAATTCAGCCGGTAATATTCCTCTGCCCCGCTCATGCCGTGGGCCGGGGCGGTAAATTGATCATCAAATTCATAGAGAGATTTTGCCGCCCGCGCCCGTGCAATCAGATCAGCCTCATGCTGCCCCGCCATCTGCTTTGCATAGTTACGCATGCCGAGCAGCAGGTAATTATGATACAGTCGGTTCCGGCTTTCCATCAGGCGTATTTGCACCGTTTTCAGGCATAGCGGCGCACTTACCGCGATGGCCGCCCGCACCGGGGCCGCCGCCCCCTGCTCGCCCAGATATTTCAGCATCATATTACCGCCCAGGGAAATCCCGTACAGCACCACCCCGGCGCCGTAACCCTGTGCTTGCGCCACAACCTGTGCCAGGTCCGCGCTCAACCCGCCGTGATAGGGCCCAACGCTTGTTTCAGCCGAGGGCCCCGCTCCGCGCAGGTTAAGACGCAACACCGGAAAACCAAGGGATATAAAATAGGCCGCCGAAGAAATCACATTAGCCGAGGTCTCATCTCCGGCCAGCCCGTGAATGATGATAATCACCGGCAGGACATCTGATTTCGGGGAGGGGTGATAGGCCGCCGCCAGCATATGCCCGCCGTCAATAGAAAAACTGACCCGCTCAAAATCCGGCGTCAGGGTCATAGAGGGGCCGACAATAGTGTTGCGCAGGGTTTGCAGGTCCGCCCCGCGCCACTTCAGTGCTGTTTTGAATGACGGGATATTCAGGCCGGGAATCACACGACCATAATGACGGAAACCGCGCTTATTTTCTGTCGCAGTCATCGTCACAACCCATTTTATGATCATAGGTGATCCAGCCAGTTTTCTTGCCAAACTGGTCATAGAAATTCTGAGCGCCGTGGTTATGCTCGGCGGTCATCCATCTGATCACGGTACAGCCCTGAGCATCGGCAATATCCTGAAGCCGGTCAAGAAGCGCCTTGCCCACCCCCTTGCGCCGCGCCGAAGGGCAGACAAAAATATCATCCAGAAATATCCCAACCTCCCCGGCCAGCGGACGCAGAAAACGGCGGTAATGGATAATTCCCTCTGGTTTGCCGTCAATCAGGGCCGCAAGGCCGCGCAGTTCCGTCTCATGACCATCAAGCCATGTCCAGACCGTCTGCAATTGTTCTTCTGTCAAAGACACCTTATAAAAGTCAGCATAGGCTTTGTATAGCGTGGCCCATTGTCCATATTCTATCTGTCTGAGTTCAACGATTTCTACCATGAATGCCCCTGTATCTTTTTGTTTTTTGTACTATATCGTAAAAAAGCCGCACCTCAAAGAATTTGAGGACGGCCTTTTAAGAAAATTAACGAAAACGTATTAAATAACGCCGTCGCGTTCCATACGTTTACGATCTAGCTTACGCGCACGTCTGACGGCTGCGGCTGATTCACGGGCTCTCTTTTCAGAAGGCTTTTCAAAGAATCTACGCATTTTCATCTCACGGTACACGCCCTCGCGCTGTAGTTTTTTCTTCAGCGCACGGAGAGCTTGATCTACGTTATTGTCGCGGACAGAAACCTGCATTGGTCTGTCACACTCCTTTCTAGGTTAGTTGTTAAAATAACCTCCAAGAATCCCTAAAGACTCCAGAAGGCAGTGACTTCTAGCAAAAGCAGACGCCCTTGGGAAGTATTTTATGGTAATATTCCTAACAAGGGGTAAAATACCCCTATCTATAAATTCACGATGAGACTGAAATGAACAAGCCAGATACCGATATTCCCGATGAATTGCGCGGACCACTGTTACAGGCCGCCCTGCCCCATGTGCCCTTTGACGGCTGGACCGACAGGACCATGACCCGGGCGGCAGAGGATTTGGGCATAGACCCCGGCCTGGCCCATCTGGCCTTTCCCGGTGGCCCCGGCGATATGATAGAGCTGCTGGCCCAAAATCAAGATCAGAAGATGGTCGCGGCCTGTACGGAAGGCACGCTGGCCCCGTTAAAAATCCGTGAGAAAATAACCCTTCTGGTCCGCAGCCGCATCGAAGCCGAGCAGGAAATTCGCGAGGCCACCCGCCGAGCGGTAACCTTCCTTGCCCTGCCAATCAATAGCGCCCTTGGCCTAAAAATTCTCTATCATACTGTGGACCTGATGTGGAAGACCATCCATGACCCGTCCACGGATTTTAATTTCTATACCAAGCGCATGACCCTGTCGGCAGTCTATAGCGCGACTTTGCTCTATTGGCTCAATGATGAAAGCACGGAGTATGCCGAGACATGGGCCTTCCTCGACCGGCGCATCGAAAATGTTATGCAGTTTGAGAAAACCAAGGCCCAGATGCGAAAACTCACTGCCAAAATGCCCGACCTGTGGCGCATGGCCGGAAAGATGAAATACGGGGCGTAAGGCATATCAGGGGGACATACTGACCAAGATAACCATCACCCGCCTTAAAAAGCACTGGACACCGCCCATTCCGATTTCATCGGTGATGGTGCTGTTTATGCATTATCTAACCTATAAAATTCTATTCATTTATTCAATAATACCTCTTCAGAATCTATATGATTACGCGGATTTCTGGGGCCTTCAGCATCTCCCTCAAGCGTCCCCAATTACCTTGCTTTTTTATATCTATATACTTTTAATAGGCTATAGCCTTGTTGAAGCCACGTCTGAGTGGTCTTTATTTCCCCCCATTCGCACCTTAGTCATTTACGGCGTTACAATATTGCTCGCGGCACAAAGTATTGCGGGCCTTGATCTCATTCGCCGCTTTAGTCCCTATAACCCTGATCAGGTAGATAAAACAAATAACCTTGAGGACGCCATCCTCAGAAATGACCTGGGTGAGGTCAAGCATCTGATTGCCATAGGGTATAAACCCTTTGAATTTTCTATCGGAAACACGCATTTTTTCGATGACTATAAATGGGTTATCCCCGCCTATTGGCCAACGAATGAAGAATGGGAAGAATGGGACAATAGAGAAAACTTTTTGGGTACAGCTACCGTTTTTTATTTTGCATCTGTCAGCGGTATTGAGAATATTAATAGAAGGAAAGTTATTGATCTGAGACAAAACTATCTCCACCCCCGTGAACTGAAAGCATTTCCCAGCTTTGACAGCAGGATATTCGATTATTTGCTAACCTTGAACCCGCCACAAAAAACGCTTCAAGATGCCATCAGTGACCTGATATGGCAAGGCCACACAATCGCCCTGCAAAAAATACTGGACTATGACAAAAGCCTGTCCCCCACTTTAAGGAACATATACGGTTCTATCATACGCTGTGATGTCGACATCAGTGAAATATTACTGGAGCGCTATTTTAAGAATCTGAACAAAACGGCAGATACTTACAGATTATTCCATGAAGAATTTGACTCATACAGAAACGACTTCAGCCCCTGCACAGTACCCATCAGAAAATATCTTGAAACCAAAAAAAACGCCCTCCCCTAATCTACAGGGTCCAGCGGAATAGCGGCGGCTTGTTTTTTGCGCCATGCAATCAATCTCTCGGACACATCCTTGTCCGACAAAGCGATAATGGCGGTGGCAAATAATCCGGCGTTTTTGGCCCCGGCCTTGCCAATGGCCAATGTGGCAACGGGAATACCGCCGGGCATCTGAACCGTGGACAGCAGGCTATCCATGCCTTTCAGGGCCGGGCTTTCCATGGGCACCCCAAGAACAGGCAGCGTAGTCAGGGCAGCGGTAACGCCGGCCAGATGGGCGGCGGCACCAGCCCCGGCAATGATGATCTTCATGCCCTTGGCGTCCGCAGCATCCACATAATCATGCAGGCGTTGCGGAGTCCGGTGGGCGGAAATGATTTTTGCTTCATTGGAAATACCAAGTTCATCCAGAATTTTCGCGGCCTCTTTCATGGTGCCCCAATCGGACTGGCTGCCCATAATTATGCCAACTAAAGTTTCATTTTCCGCCATCACTCAATTCCCGTTGTTATTGATATATCTTGAAATTCCGTTGCGGCTCCTTTAACATAAAAACCATACAAATCATATAAAAAGCGGCAATATATTCCGATTTTTATCGGACATAGTCTTTCAAAATCGTATCATTTATCAGGTTATCGCCCATGAGAGTACCCACAACCGGACCAACCAGGAAATCGGCACCATTACGCCGGAAAACCGTTGGCAAAGCCTCTGCCAGTTCCCGCGTTTCAGCGGCGGGCAGCGCGCGCAATATTCAGGACACCACCAGCATTCTGGGCATTCCGCCCGAAGAAATGACCGAGAAAGTCCGTACCGCGATCATGATGCTCATGTCCGAAGTGGACAGTATGCGTAAAGATCTGGAGCTGGCCCACCGTAAAATTTCCGACCTTGAAAAGCTGGCCGATCAGGACAGCCTGCTGGCGATCTCCAACCGGCGGGCTTTTGTCCGGGAAATGACCCGGATGATTTCCTACTCCCAGCGCTATGGCATCAACAGCTCTCTGGTTTATCTGGACCTGAATGACCTGAAGGTAATAAATGATACATACGGTCATAAGGCGGGGGATGCGGCCCTGTCCCATCTGGCCAGTATCATTGTACAGAATTTACGTGATTCGGATATCATAGGCCGGCTCGGCGGCGATGAGTTCGGCATTATCCTGCCCAAGGCCAGCGAAAAAGCCGCCAAAATAAAGGCACAGTCGCTCATCGATACGGTCACCAAAAACCCCATGGATTGGAAAGGCAAGAAAATCATTCTGAAAGTGGCCTACGGCGTCCATCCCCTCATGGGTAATGAAAGTGCCGATCAGGCCCTGGATCAGGCCGATCAGAATATGTATGCCCACAAGAAAGAGCTGAAAAAAGAATAAACTCAGAAAATTCTAGCCAGGGTTTTCTAGGCGATAATGTCCGGCACCAGCTCATTCTCCAAGCTGGTGATTCGATCGCGCAGATAAAGTTTTTGTTTTTTCAAACGTTGAATCTGTAGTACGTCTGACTTTCCGCTTTCAATCAATGCCTCAATAGCCATATCAAGATCCCGATGCCGTACAATCAGTTGCTGAATCTTTTCAGCAATTTCATTATCTTCCATTGTCATATTATATTTTGGCCCAAGCACATGTCAGAATTGCGTCTCCAAAATATAATATAGCATATTTTGCAGCGGGTGACTTTAACATTCTTCGGATTTCCACCGCTTAACCTGCGGAATATCAATATCATAGAGGTCAAGAAGACGCCCCAACGTATGGTCGATCATATCCTCTATGCTTTCGGGTTTGGCATACATGGCGGGCACTGGCGGCGCGATGATAGCGCCCATTTCCGACAGAGCGGTCATGGTCCGCAGGTGGCCGGTATGAAGCGGCGTTTCCCGAACCATCAGCACCAGCTTGCGCCGCTCTTTCAACACCACATCCGCCGCGCGCGTCAGCAGGCTGGAGGTCACCCCGGTGGCAATTTCCGACATGGACCGGATTGAGCAGGGCACAATCATCATGCCCAGCGTCCTGACGGACCCGCTGGCAATAGAAGCCCCGATGTCATCCGCCGCATGAACATGGTCGGCCAGCCCATGGACCTCGGCCACTTTCATATCCATTTCATAGCCCAATGTGATCTTGGCAGAGCGCGACATGATCAGATGGGTCTCAATATCAAGTGGCTTTAAAAGAGACAACAGGCGCACGCCGTAACAAATACCCGAAGCCCCTGACAGACCAATAATGATTTTATTTTTAGACATACCCATGCAGCCTGATCCTGAAAATTTTCACCACCCCATATATTCCATCATGCCAGATTTTGGCGAAAAATAACAGATTTTCGTGACAAAAGGTTAATTTTATGGTCTAATAATAGGGCTAATTGCTTCCAAACAGGAGAACCAAATATGCCTCTAGAAACGCATCTCGCTTCACTTTCAGAAAAACATCAAAAACTCGACACCATTATCATTAAAGAAGAACTCCGCCCCTCCCCCGACAGTGTCGTCCTCCACGAGTTAAAAAAAGAAAAACTGAAACTGAAAGATGAAATTGAGCGATATAAACGTACGGGATAGCGACGAACACCATACTCACAAACGAAAAGCCAAAAATAGCGCTGAAATTATTTATTCACTTTCGACGGTTGTATCTGTGTCGATTTCAGCTTCTTCCGGCTCCTCTACTGGTGCGGGGGGTGCGGATTTCTGAACCGCCGCGTCAAGTTCGCCCTGCAAACACAGGCCCAGCAAGACCGGATCAACCGGCTTGATCTCACTCATGTTCCAATGGCTACGCTCCCGAATGGCCAGAATAGTCGGCTTGGTGGTGCCCACAAGGCGGCAAATCTGTGCAACGGTAAGTTCCGGATGATGTTTCAACAGCCACGCAATAGCATCCGGTTTGTCCTGACGCTTCGATACGGGCGTATAACGTGCACCGCCGGAACGGGTCTTCGCCGGAATTTCGTCCTTTAACAGTTTCAGGCTGGCTGAGCTGTCTTTCTGACAACGCTCAATATCATCCCACGTCAACTGACCGTTAATGGTGGGGTCCAATCCGACAATATTCTGCGCCACCTGCTCATCGGCTATGCCCTGCACTTCCAATTCATGCAGACTGCAAAATTCACCAATCTGCCGGAAAGACAGACTTGTATTGTCAACGAGCCATACGGCTGTTGCCATTGGCATCAAAGGCTGGGTCATTTAACCTCCTACAGGGAAGTATTCACTTCCCTTAAACTATCTATGATCACCTGAGACGCCCGTTAAGATCGCGTCTTTGGTTTAATTTTATATGCTCAAGAGTGTCATATTTGTTTATGGGGTAAAGGGCAAGCAAAAAAGACTTTGGCCCTCTTATGACGGCCCCTTACCTCAAGGACATTTAATTTATGGTTTTAGGGGATGCTGTTGTATGGTATATTTTTACCTGATATAAAAATTCTGATATGAACCCCTGACCAGCGAGTTTTTCTCATGAAAATATTCTTTGCCCTGTGCTTCAGCATTGCCCTTTTCTCAAGCAGTCTTTTTGCGGCCCCTGCGGCGGACACGCTAAGGGGAGATGATATTCAACATTTTATGAATGCCATGAAGCCCCTGAAAAAACTGGGGAAAAAATATGACTTCAAGGATAATGAAAATACTTCAACGACGCAGATGGCCCAAGGTGGATTTGCCCCCATGTCCCGTTCTCTGGCTGAGGTAAAGAACCATGAGGCTTATGAGGAATTCAAAACCATCATCAGCAAGGCCGGTTTTTCTTCGCCTGAGCAATGGGCCGTGGTCGGCGACCGGGTGATGAGGGCCTATATGTCTCTCAAGGCGCTTGAGGAACTAACCCCGGAAAAAATACAGGAATTGCAAGTAAGTATTGAAGCCGTCGAAAAAAACGAATATCTATCAGCGGAGACGAAAAAACAGCTCCTTGACAGCATGAAGCAGATGATCACCTTGAAAAGTGACATGCCCGAGGAAACCAAAGCAGATCAGGATGCCTTAAAGCCCTATCTTGCCAAACTAAACAGCCTATTTGAGGAATGAAGATGAACAGAACAGAAATCATGCGCCTGCGGAAATATCTTAACGACAAGTTTGAAACCGGCAAATTTGAACTGGAACCCGGCAATCAGAAAGATGGCAGCATGGAGTTGCATTTTGGCGGTGAATTTATCGGGGTCATTTACCGCGATGAGGATGAGGGCGAAGTTTCCTATGCCCTGAATATTGCCATATTGGAAGAAGATCTGCCGACAGCGTCAGATGCCTCACTGATTTAGGGGCTGTTCCCTCAATTCTTCATTGGCCAGCTTTATAATCCGGTAACTGGCCGTGACTGCAAAGCTGGCCATGATAGTGGCGACGATAAAATCCGGCCAGCCAGTATTGGTCATAAAAACGCCCGATGCGGCAATGATAATGGCCAGATTACCAAACATATCGTTGCGGGAACATAGCCAGACAGACTGCATGTTGCTGTCGCCGACCCGGAAATGATAAAGCAGAAAAACGCTAACCAAATTGGCCAGAAAAGCAACAACCCCCATAACACCCATTATTTCATAGGTGGGAACCTGTCCCTGTATCAAGAAATAAATCGTCTGGCCATAAATCCACAGGCCAAGCAGACCAAGGGTAAGACCCTTGAACATGGCCGCCCGTGCCCGCACATGAATGGGGAAACCTAACACCATAAGCGTAATCGCATAGGTTATTGTATCGCCCAAAAAATCAAGCGCATCCGCTTGCAACGATACAGAGCCTGCGAAAAAGGCACTGCTAAATTCCACCACAAACATAACGCCGTTGATCAATAAAACGAGCCACAGAGCCTTGCGGAATGACGCCACTTGCAACGCCTTCTGGTCAATATCATCATGGTCACAACATCCGGCCATTATATTTCTTCCTTGATATGAACGGCCATATCCCGAACCATATCCCGGATATGATCGTCCTTGGCACCATAAAAAATCTGGCGGCCCCGGCGGTCTGCTGCCAATATCCGGGCCGCCTTCAACAGGCGCAAATGATGACTGACCAGAGACGCGCTCATCCCAAGCGCCCGCGCCAACACGCCCGCACTGACCGGTCCCTCAAGACAGGCAAAGACAATCCGCAGTCTGCTGGCATCCCCCAACAGGTGAAATATTTCCGCCAACTGCACGGCGTCATCTTCATCCAGCTTTTCCATAACCATAATATACTAATACTTAAACAGTTATTCAAGTATTATATTTAAATAATTTGCCTCTCCCTGATTTTATCAGCGACTTTCACTATGGCTTTATGTAAAATCTGATTCATGAATAAATTATATCATTATTGGTTTTCCCCTTTCTCCAGAGCTATCCGGGTATTGCTTGTGGAAAAAGATATTGAATTTGAGCTGACGCTGGAACTGCCTTGGGCGCGGCGGCATGATTTTCTTGTGCTTAATCCAGCAGGAACTGTCCCGGTAATGATCGCCGAAGACGGGCTGGTCCTGACCGGCAGTTACGCCATCCGGGAATATCTGGAAGAAACTGACCCGGCGGTGCTTTTGCTGGGCAAAACTCCGGCTGAGCGCGCCGAAACACGCCGCCTGATCGACTGGTTTGATGTGAAATTCAATGAGGAAGTCACCTCTCTGCTAATCGCGGAAAAGGTCATGAAACGCTTTCTCAAACTGGGCGAAACAGAGGTCAGCAATATCCGCTGCGCATCTGCCAATATCAAACAGCATCTCAGCTATATTGAGTATCTGGCCGAACGGCGTAACTGGCTGGGCGGTGATGATATTTCTTTTGCCGATATTGCGGCGGCGGCGCATTTGTCGTGCATTGATTATCTGGGTGATGTGCCATGGACCGATTTTGAGGGCGCGGCAAACTGGTATGCCCGCATCAAGTCCCGGCCTTCGTTCCGGCCCATATTAAAGGATCTGATCGCCGGGCTGCCCCCCGCACCCCACTATAAAAATCTTGATTTCTGACCCTCCATGCCGGACCCAAAAAGCCAGAAAGATCACATCATCAAAGCGGCACAGGCGGCAGGTTTTGACCTGATCCGGGTGACAAATCCCGGCGGTCTGAGACCCCATGCCGACCACTTTCGAGCATTTATAGACCTAGACCGGCACGGGGATATGCTCTGGATGGCAGAGAAGGCCGATCGGCGTTCTGACCCCCGCACCCTTTGGCCGGATGTCAGGAGCATCATTCTGCTGGCCATGAATTACGGGCCGGATAGTGACCCCCTTGAAACCCTTAAACTGAAAGACAGGGGCAATATTTCCGTCTATGCGCGCGGCAAGGATTATCATGATGTGGTCAAGAAAAAACTGAAACAGGTGGCCCGCGATATTCACCGCTCATTTGATGCAGAGGTCAAGGTTTTCGTGGATACGGCCCCGGTCATGGAAAAACCGCTGGCCCAGAAATCCGGCCTTGGCTGGCAGGGCAAACATACCAATCTGGTCAGCCGGGAATTTGGCTCCTGGTTGTTTCTAGGCAGCATTTTTACCACCCTTGACCTACCTCCGGACCCGCCCGAGAGGGATCATTGTGGTAGCTGCCAGAAATGCATCGACATATGCCCCACGGATGCCTTTCCGGCCCCGAACCAACTGGATGCCCGCCGATGCATTTCCTATCTGACCATTGAATATAAGGGCCATATCGCCGAAGAATTCAGAAAGCCCATGGGTAACCGTATCTATGGCTGTGATGATTGCCTGAGCATCTGTCCGTGGAATAAATACGCCCAAAAACTGGATGAGCCAGCCTACCTGCCCCGCCCGGAACTGAGTTTTCCAGAGCTTGGCGACCTGATGGAGCTGGATGATAAATCGTTCCGGCAGGTTTTTTCCGGCTCCCCCATCAAGCGCATAGGCCGGGATTATTTCATCCGCAATGTAATGATTGCCGTTGGCAATAGTCGTAATTCCAACTTCATGCCACAAGTAGAGCGAAGGCTTGCGGACTCATCCCCCTACGTGCGGGCCATGGCCGTTTGGGCGCTGGGACTGCTTTGTGACAAAGAAAAGCAAACGGTTCTACGGAACAATTATTTGTCAGATGAAACTGACGTCAGTGTTATTCGGGAATGGCAGAAATTAAAAAGGAGGTAAAATACCTCCTTTTTAATAGGCACAAAATGACCGGGCCTTTTATTTTTTGGGCTTTTTAGTCTTCGGGACTTCTGACAACATGGGTTTGCTGGACTCCCGTTTCATATCTCCACTATCTTTGCAGGCTTTTTTGTCATCCTTGCAGGATTCTTTTTTCATCTTGTGTTCGACTTTTTTATGATCCTTGTCACCATCGGCTTGCGACAGGGCAGGCGTGATAACAAAAGACGCCGCCGCCAAAATGGCAATCATAAGCTTCGGGGATACTTTATTCCTGATAAGTGTATGCATATTCTTGTCTCCTCTATAAATTAGAATGTGCGCATAGACTGAGTCTTAAATGTGTCATAATTGAGACTTCAGTAATTCTATGTTGGCCTTGGCCAGCTCGGCATATTCCGATTTCGGGTCACGGTCGATGATTTTTTGCCAGTCCAGCCGCGCCTTAAACGTCTTGCCCTGCGCCCGGTAAAGGATGCCGCTTTCCAGCAATATTGCCGGATGTTCGGGGGCCAGTTTGAAGGCAATTCTTAAATCTAACCGGGCTTTCAGGAAAGACTTTCGCTTGCGAAAAGCCTTGGCCCGTTGCAGGAACCCTTCAAACTGCCTGCTGTCCTTTTCGATGGCCAGGGTGAAATCCTCAATCGCCGCCTTATTTTGCCCACGCGCAATCTGTAACCGGCCCCGGGCCAGATACAGCTCATGAAACAGATCCCGTTCATCCCGCAGGACGCTTGTGCGGATACTGGTCAGGGCTGCGCTGTAGGCCACATAAGCCTTGTCCAGCTCCCCGGCCTGTTCCCAAGCCAGCGCCGCCTGACCATAGAGCTGTACTTTCAAATCCTCATTTCGTCTTGCCTGCGCGGGGTCACCGCCGTAAATGACCATATCCTCCACCAGTTTTTCCAGCAGGGTGGCGGCATCCTTTGCCTTGCCCGCCCCCAACAATCCCAAGGCCTTGCAATGGCCCGCCGGCACCTGCGCGCCGCCGCTGAAAATCCAGTCATTGGCGTAGGAGATGGCCGCCGGAGGATCACTTTGCGTCAATGCCATGCATTTACGATATTTTGCCGCATCGCTCTCGCCCGCATAAGCGACGGACGAAAGGAGCGAAATAAGAGCTGTGATATATAATAAAGATTTCATTTGCCGGAATATGACCTTAAAATCATAGAAGATCAAATCATTGCGGCAAAAATAGGGAACCTGAAACAAAATGACCCATAAGCTCTTCTGTTTTGGGCTGGGCTATACGGCGCAAAACCTCATCCGTCATTTAAAGACGCAAGACACGCCTTGGCAGTTTTCCGGCACCTGCCGCCATCTGTCCGATAGCGCCCCTGTTAACAGCCATATTTTCGACGGCACCGCCCCCATGTCGGATTTGGAAAGGCACCTGTCCCATGTGACCCATATGCTCATTTCCATCCCGCCCCAGAATAAGGTGGGGGACGTGGTTCTTCACCATCACAGGGATGTCATCTCAAAACTCAAAAAACTGAAATGGCTGGGCTATCTATCGACCACGGGCATATATGGTGACCGCGCGGGGGCGTGGATTGATGATGACACAACGCCTGCCCCGACCTCTGACAAGGGGCGGCAGAGATCAAAAGCCGAACAGGACTGGCTTGAGTTATGCCATAGCCATGACATTCCGGTGCATATCTTTCGCCTTGGCAGCCTCTATGGACCGGGCCGGGGCCATCTGGTCAATCTTCTGGCCGGAAAACAGCGGAAAATTGTCAAACAAGGCCATTATTTCTCCCGCGCATTCATATTGAGGATGTGGCGCGAGTTCTGGCCGCGTCCATCCGGTCCCCCAATCCGGGCCGAAGTTACAATCTTGTAGATGACCGGCCTGCGCCGACGCCGGAAGTTCTGGACTTTATCTGCAACCTGTTAGACCGCCCACACCTGCCGCCCATAGACATAAATCAGGCCGACCTATCGCCCATGATGCGCATATTCTATAGCGAAAACAAACGGGTTCGTAATGACCGGATCAAGCAGGAACTTGGCATTATTCTGAAATACCCCACCTATCGAGAAGGGTTCACAGAACTGGTCAAGGCTCTCACCTCCTGACAAGGCCAAAGGCACGTACGGGGAAGGTGCCCATGTTTTTGACCTTGACCGGAACCGCGAAGAATTTAAATCCGCTTTCCGGCAAGTCAGCCAAGCGGGTCATGTGCTCAACGATAGGAATATCCGCGCCCAGCAATATGGAATGTGCCGGACGGGATTTGCCCCGTATATCGTCGATATTATGGGAATCAATTCCCACAAGTACGGCCCCGCCTGTGCGCAGATATTCTGCGGCTTCTTTCGTCACATAGGGGTGGCCCTCAAAATATTGATCCGTACCCCAATGGTCAGACCAATTCGTACGGATCAATACCGCCCTGCCCGCAATAGCAACATCCGCAAAGTGCGCCGGAGTAATTTCCTGTGTATCTGACGGAATAGAAACAACCACGCCGTCCAGATTGGCCAGACAGGATAAATCCAGCTCCGACAAATCCTTGCCCGTTTCATAGCGATGGAACGGCGAATCCAGATAGGTCCCCGTATTGGCCACCATATCTATGCGCCCAATATGAAATGAGGTGCCGTCTTCGTAAATCTCTTCCGAGGCCTCCCGGCTCAGGAAATCACAAATTAACGGCGCGGGCAGGCCTTTATAGGTGATCATGCCATGTTCAACCACATGGCTCACATCAATCAATTTGGTATCTTCATCGCTCATGATAATTCACCCGAAATTTCCTTAACCACACGGCACAGACGTTTCAGGTCGGCGTCCGTAGACAGGCGATGATCGCCATTTTTCACATAGGTGATCACCACATCCTCTGACGCCAAGGCGTCGGAAATACGCTGCGCCGTCACGGGCGGCACATCCGAGTCCCGCATTCCCTGTATCAGACGCACCGGACAGGTCAGGTCAATTTCGCTGTCTAACAGCAGATGATTATCCCCCTCCTGCAATAGATTCAGGGTCATGGGATAGGGGTCATCACCGTAATCACACGGTTCATAATAAACCCCGTCCCGTTTCAAGGTTGCCTTAACCTCATCCGAATAACGGTTCCAGCACAGATCACGGGTGAAATCCGGTGCCGCCGCCAACCCCACATAGCCCTGAACCCTATCCTTTCGTGCCAATGCACATAACAGGCCGATCCAGCCGCCCATGCTGGACCCCACCAAAACCAACGGTCCTTCTGTAACCTGATCCATAATGGCCATACCGTCCTCAGCCCATGCCCCGATAGTGCCGTCAATGAAATCGCCCGATGATTTCCCGTGTCCCGAATAATCAAAGCGCACATAAGCCTGTTCGCGCTCACGGCAGAAGGCCTCTAATGCCAGCGCCTTCGCGCCTTCCATATCGGACATAAAGCCCGGAAAGAACACCACCGTTGGCCCTTTGCCATCCAATTTGCAATAGGCCAGCCGCCTGCCCCCGCAGTCCACGTAATCCATAAAAAACACCTTAACTATTATCTGTTAACTTGACAGTTTGTTATTTCCTTATAATGTCACCCGGAAAACTATCATAATAGCCGATGCAAAAACAGAAAAATGAGCCGCCCGATGAATAGCCAGAAAAAAATCGCCCTGACCCTACCCGATGGCAGTAGCCGCACCTTTGATGGTCCGGTAACAGGCAGCATATTGGCCGCTGACATCGGTCCGGGCCTCGCCAAGGCCGCCATTGCGATCGTGGTGGACGGCGAACAATGGGACTTGAGCCGGGAAATCACGCAGGATTAAGCGGTGGCCATCATTACAAAAAGTGATGAGGCCGCCCTCGAAATATTGCGCCATGACGCGGCCCATATTCTGGCCGAAGCGGTAAAAGAACTTTACCCCAATACACAGGTCACCATCGGCCCCGCCATTGAAAACGGCTTTTACTATGACTTTGCCCGCGAGACACCCTTTACCACCGATGACCTTGTGATTATCGAAAAGCGCATGAGCGAAATC
>JAADFR010000139.1 GCA_013152755.1 Alphaproteobacteria bacterium | reverse complement strand
TGACAGAATTTATGACAGCCATAGAAATCACCCGCTTTGGCGAGCCGGGCGTCCTGAAACCGCGTCAGCTTCCCGTGCCTGATATAAAGGACGATGAGCTTTTGATCAAAGTTGCCGCCGCCGGGGTCAACCGGCCCGACATCATGCAGCGTACGGGCATGTATCCGGCCCCGAAAGGCGCATCGGAAATTCCCGGCCTTGAAATATCCGGCGAGATTGCAAGCATGGGCGCAAATGTATCTGGCTGGTCCATTGGTGACAAGGTCTGCGGGCTGGTGGCGGGCGGTGGCTACGCCGAATATTGCGCGGTTCCGGCAAGTCAATGTCTGCCCGTACCAGAGGGATTAACCATGGCGGAGGCCGCCGCACTGCCGGAAACTTTCTTCACCGTCTGGTCCAATGTCTTTGATCGCGGGGCCTTGAAAGCGGGCGAGACTTTCATGGTTCACGGCGGTACATCCGGTATCGGCACCGCCGCCATTCAAATGGCCAAAGCCTTTGGGGCCACGGTCATCACCACCTGCGGCAGTGACGAAAAGGCGGCCTTTTGCCGGGAACTTGGAGCCGACCTTGCCATCAATTACAAAACCCAGGATTTCGCCGAGGAAGTCAAGAAATTCACCAAGGGCAAGGGCGTCAATGTCCTGCTGGATATGATCGCGGGCGACTATATGAAGCGCAACCTGATGGTCATGGCCCCGGAAGGGCGCATTGTTATGATCGCCGTTCAGCGCGGGCCGAAAATCAAGGCCAATATCCTGCCGATCATGTTGAAACGGCTCACCTTCACCGGCTCCACCCTCCGCGCCCGGGAAACCGCCTTCAAGGCGGATATTGCCCGGAACCTGAAAGAAAAGGTCTGGCCGCTTATTGAACAGGGTAAAATCAAGCCCGTGATGAGCAAAAGCTTTGCCCTGAAACAGGCCGCCGCCGCCCATAGCTATCTGGAAAGCGGACAGAATATGGGGAAAATCGTCCTGACCGTGTTGAAATAAATTTTAGGCTTCACCTGTGCCGGGAAATATGATTTAACATGTGATTATCACAGCAACAGGTATTGTCATATGCGTTTTTTCTCCTATAAAGACCGGCCCTTTCACCTCGGTCCTTATCCCCTGGAAAGTCTGAAACGCACAACGGAGCCTGTGGATTTTACCGCAGTTCCCCCCATGACGGCCCTGCCCTTTGCCCGGCCTGATGATCCGGCCAGTGTGGTCAACGCCATGCAGGATTATCAGGCAGTTCTGGATGCCATCCGGGACGGCATGGTGAAAAAGGACAAGGCGGAAATTCCGGATGACCTGACCGCGCGCGCCCAAAACCTGAAATCCTTTGGTTATTATTGTGACGCCAGTCAGGTGGGCATCTGCGCCCTGCCCAAAGAGGCCCTTCTGGAAACGCCGATCGTTAACCCGGATATTCAACGGCTGGCGGAAATCCTGAAACATAAACAGACAAACACACTGGCGTCCGGCGTCGATGCCATCATGGCCGAGCTGAAAGCCACGATGGAGGCCCCGCCAACGGCCATAAATCATCACAGCCACGCCATTGTTTTCCTCTATGAATTTCCCCGCGATCCGGGGGCGGATGAGACCGGAGCTGACTGGATACAGGATTGTCAGTTGGAACGGGCCGCCGTCCGCGCCGCCGAAACCGTGGCCACACTGGCCAATTATATCCGCCTGCTGGGTCATGAGGCCCGCGCCCATAGCCATAGCTCATCGGACGTTAACCTCCATGCCCTCGCCGTGGCCGCCGGGCTGGCCACCGTTGAGCAGGGCGCTAATGGCCCCTATCTCACCACCCCCCATATGGGCCGCCGTTTTGGCATCGGGGCGATCACCACCACGCTGGAAATAACTCCGGACTTGCCGCTTGCCCAAAATAGCCGACCCGGCCTTACATGGTGGTTGGGCAAAGGCATGGCCAAGAATGGCTTTAACCAGCAGATGTTCAAGAACCGCCCGTTCAAAGACGGGGCCTTTCCCTTTGAACGCTCAAAGACGCAAGATACGCCCACCACCTTCATTGATGAGGACCGGGTGGCGCGGGTGCCAAAACGCACCGATATGTTTGCCCGCGCCCTGTTCGGTGATATGGGTCCGGCCTTACAAAACGCCGCCAAAAACGGTAATTATGTGCGCAAGAATCCCACATCCTTTGCCGCCCGGGCAGGCCTTGGGGCCTTTATCGTTATCCAGAATGGGGAAGCGGCGCCAAAGGTCGCTGACAAGACACAGGATGCAGGCCGCAATGCCGACAATGTGAAGGCCGCGCTCTATTTTCTGGGGGCCGATGCGGTGGGGATCAGCCGCTGTCCCGATTGGGCCTATTATTCCCATGATGCGGGGGGCGAGGCCATCACCCCCTATCACAAGAACGCCATTTCAGTGATCATTGATCAGGGCCATGAGACCATGGACGGGGCCAGCGGTGATGACTGGATTGCCTGCGCCCAATCCATGCGGGCTTACCTGCGCTTTTCCCTGCTGGGCGGTATTATCGCCGGTCATATCCGCGCGCTGGGCTATAGCGCCCGCGCCCATACGGTTATGGACGGGGAAGTCTTACAGCCACCGTTGTTGCTCTTGTCCGGTCTGGGCGAAGTGAGCCGTATTGGTGAGGTGATCCTGAACCCCTATCTGGGGCCGCGCCTGAAGTCCGGGGTTATCACCACCGATATGCCCCTGCGCCATGACAAGCCGATAAATTTCGGCCTGCAGAATTTCTGTGATGCCTGCAATAAATGTGCGCGGGAATGTCCGTCCGGGGCGATCACCGCCGGGCCTAAGCTCATGTTCAACGGCTATGAAATCTGGAAATCAGATAGTCAAAAGTGCCTGTCTTACCGGGTGGGGCAGACCGCCGGGGCCATGTGCGGGCGATGTATGAAAACCTGTCCGTGGAATCTGGAAGGCCTGTTTGCCGAGGCCCCGTTCCGCTGGTTGGCGAGCAAAGCACCATGGGCGGCAAAGCCCTTGGCAAAATTCGATGACTGGCTGGGCAATGGCCGCCTGAATCCGGTCAAGAAATGGTGGTGGGATCTGGTGATGGTGGATGACGGCCCCTATCAGATGGCCCCTGAAACCAACAAACGCGAGCTTCAAATTGACCTTGACCTGAAATATGAGGATCAGACTCTGGCGGTCTATCCGGCCAATCTGGCCCCGCCGCCCTATCCCGCGCCCTTCCCCATGGACCGGGAAGCCGGGATAGAGGCTTACGAAAATCTGATCACCGCCAAGGCCTATAAAAAACGCCTGAAGCTGGGCGATGTCACGGGCCTGTCCCATAAATTCACCCTGCCTGATGGCCCGCCGCCGG
>JAADFR010000138.1 GCA_013152755.1 Alphaproteobacteria bacterium | reverse complement strand
AACCAACTGGATCAAAAGGTCCCTTTGCCCTCCGTAGGGCAGCTTTGGGAATAGTGAGATTGGTTTTAGAGAATAACCTTGCTTTTAGACTTCGGTACTTTTTTGAGTATTGGCTGACAATTAATGACATAAAATATCTTGATGGCGCTTCTGCTATTGGTGTGTTGGGGTATTTCGTAATTGACAGGCTTAAAGTTGTATTACGGGAACAAGATATAAGTTTTGATTATGTTGAAGCATCAATTTCATTGAACTCGGCTATGGATAGCAATATCAACCGTATTATGGCGCGTGTTGATGCGTTGCAGAAGTTTTTGTCTACGGACGAAGGGGGCAATCTTTTGGCGGGTTACAAGCGCGCCGCAAATATTCTGAAAAAAGAAACGGAAATATTCGGCGAACCAACTGCCGGAACCTTAGCAGAGGAAAAAAATCTGTTTGAACGGTTGAGCAAAGTCTCCGCCGCCGCAGATAAAGCTATTGCAGATGAAAAATTCGAGGATGCCATGGTGCAGCTGGCCACCCTGCGGCCTGCCATTGATGCCTTTTTCGATAAAGTCACGGTCAATAGCGATGACAAGGCAGAGCGTCTGAACCGTTTGCGGTTGCTGGCGCGGATTCGCGATACCATGAACAGGGTTGCGGATTTTTCAAAAATTGAGGGCTAAAGGCCCCATGTAAGGATGGAAGCACATGACGAACTGGGTTTACACATTTGGCGATGGCAAGGCAGAGGGCGATGCGGCCATGAAAGACCTTCTTGGCGGCAAGGGGGCGAATTTGGCGGAAATGTCAAATATCGGCCTGCCCGTGCCGCCGGGATTCACCATCACCACAGAGGTCTGTACCTATTATTACGACCATGAAAATACCTATCCCGATGATTTGGAGGCACAGGTCAAAACCGCCTTGGCACAGGTTGAAAAGACCGTGGGCGCCACATTCGGCGACGGGGATAACCCGCTTCTGGTATCGGTGCGCTCCGGCGCGCGGGTATCCATGCCCGGCATGATGGACACGGTGCTGAACCTTGGGCTTAATGATGTGACGGTAGAGGGGTTGGCCAAACAAAGTGGTGACGCGCGGTTTGCTTACGATAGCTATCGTCGCTTCATTCAGATGTATTCCGATGTGGTCCTTGGCGTTGATCATTATAATTTTGAGGAATTGCTGGAAATCCTCAAAGAGGAAAACGGCTATGTTATGGACACGGAACTGTCCGCCGATGACTGGAAGGAACTGGCGCAGGCCTTCAAGGAAAAGGCCGGGCAAGAATTGGGCCGCCCCTTCCCGCAGGATGTTCATGAACAGCTATGGGGCGCTATTGATGCGGTCTTTGGCTCATGGATGATTGACCGGGCGAAAACCTATCGCCGGATCAATGGTATCCCGTCCGAATGGGGTACGGCGGTTAATGTGCAAAGCATGGTGTTCGGCAATATGGGCGAGACCAGTGCCACGGGCGTCACCTTCACCCGCGACCCGTCTACGGGCGAGAATGCCTATTACGGTGAATATCTGATCAATGCTCAGGGCGAGGATGTGGTGGCGGGTATTCGCACGCCGCAGAATCTGACCAAAATCTCCCGCGAGAAATCAGGTTCTGACCTGCCGTCCATGGAGGAATCCATGCCCGAGGTCTACGGCGAGCTGGCCGATGTTTTTGTCAAGCTGGAAGCCCATTACCGGGATATGCAGGATATTGAATTTACCGTCCAGAAGGGCAAGCTGTGGATATTACAGACAAGGTCCGGCAAACGCACCGCCAAGGCGGCCCTGAAAATCGCCGTGGATATGGCCGAGGATGGGATCATCACCCGTGAGGAAGCCATCTTAAGGGTCGAACCGGCGGCCTTGGATCAATTGTTGCATCCGACCCTTGATCCGGATGCGGCGCGGGATGTGCTGACCATTGGTCTGCCGGCGTCCCCCGGCGCGGCCAGCGGCATTGTGGTCTTTACCGCCGATGAGGCCGAGGAACTGGCCAAATCAGAACAGAAAATTATTCTGGTGCGTCAGGAAACCAGCCCGGAAGATATTCACGGCATGCATGCGGCGACGGGGATCCTCACCAGTCGCGGCGGTATGACGTCACATGCGGCGGTGGTGGCGCGCGGCATGGGCCGCCCTTGCGTGTCCGGCGCGGGGGCCCTGCGCATTGATATGGACAAGAAAATAATATCGGTTCTGGGCCGGACCATTCAAAATCATGAAATACTGACCATTGATGGCAGTACGGGTGAGGTCATGGCCGGGGAAGTGGCCACCATTCAGCCGGAATTGAGCGGCGATTTCGGCAAGCTTATGGGCTGGGCCGATGAGGTGCGGCGGCTGAAGGTGCGCGCTAATGCGGAAACGCCGCTGGACGCGCGCACAGCGCGGGAATTTGGGGCTGAGGGCATTGGCCTGTGCCGGACGGAACATATGTTTTTCGATGCGGACCGTATCGTCAATGTGCGCCAGATGATATTGGCCGAGGATCGGGCCGGACGTATGGAGGCGCTGGCCAAATTACTGCCGGTTCAGAAACAGGATTTTATTGACCTGTTCACTATCATGCGCGGCCTGCCGGTGACGGTGCGTCTTCTGGACCCGCCGCTCCATGAATTTCTGCCCCAGCAACAGGAAGATTTCGCCGCCGTGGCCGAGGCCACCGGAAGCAGTATTGAACAGTTGAAATTCCGCGCCGATGCTCTGCATGAAACCAACCCCATGCTGGGCCATCGGGGGTGCCGCCTTGGCATTTCCTATCCGGAAATATACGAGATGCAGGCCCGGGCCATCATCGAAGCCGCGCTGGAGGTGTCCAAAGGCGGCGGCGCGCCTATCGTGCCGGAAATCATGATTCCGCTGGTGGGTAGTCGTAAGGAGCTTGAAATACTAAAGGTGAAAGTCTCCGCCGTGGCCGATGAGATCATCAACGCGTCGGGACAGAGCCTTGACTATATGGTCGGCACCATGATCGAGCTGCCGCGCGCAGCTTTGCAGGCCGGGGAGATTGCCAAGGAAGCCGAGTTCTTCAGCTTTGGCACCAATGACCTGACTCAGACCACGTTCGGCATCAGCCGTGATGACAGTGCCAGCTTCCTGGATGATTATATCCATGCGGGTATTTTTGCACAGGACCCCTTTGTCACTATTGATCAGGCCGGGGTGGGTGAATTGGTCAAAATCGCGGTGGAACGCGGCCGGGCGACCCGGCCAGAGATCAAGCTAGGCATTTGCGGCGAACATGGCGGCGATCCGGCGTCCGTTGAATTCTGTCACGGCATTGGGCTGGATTATGTCTCCTGCTCCCCTTACCGGGTGCCAATCGCTCGCCTTGCGGCGGCGCAGGCAAAACTGAAAGAGTAATTTATGGAACGAAAAGTTACGGTAAAATGGGCCGGAAAGCTCACCTTCATTGGCGAGGCCTCGTCGGGAAATATTGTCACCATGGATGCGGGTAAGGCCAATGGGGGCCTTGGCCTTGGTCATAGCCCTATGGAGTTGTTGCTCATGGGGGCCGGGGGGTGTGCCAGCATTGATGTGGTGATGATCCTGCAAAAGGGCCGTAATGAGATTACCGATTGCATCTGTCAGGTTTCCGGTATCAGGTCGCCTGAATTCCCGAAAGTTTTCACCGACATTCACATGCATTTTATCATCACCGGATCAAAAATAAAGGACGGTGCCGTGGACCGGGCGGTCAGCCTGTCCATGGATAAATATTGTTCCGCCTCTGCCATGCTCGCCAAAGCGGCCAAGCTCACCTATGACTGGGAAGTGGTCGGGGGATGATTATGGGCCTTTTCCTTCCAGCAAGGACCGGTGGCTAAGAATAGCCGTGGCTATAAAGTCCTTGAAGATGCGAATACGGGCGTTGGTCCGAGTGTCGGGGTGGCTGAGAAGCCACAAATCAAAGTTTGGCTTCTGTTCTGGGTCCGACAGACGTTGCAGGGAAGAATCAATGTCGGCTAGAAAACAGGGTAACATGCCGATGCCCATACCATTTTTGCAGGCCTCAAGCTGTACCAGAAGATTTATAAATTGACCTTTCACAGGAATATTTGGAAAAGCTGTTTTTTTAACCCAGTCCTGGTTTTGGCTTCCAAATCCGATCCAGCGGGTTTTCTCTGGATCATTCAGGTCGTTATATTTTTGATAGTTATGTGAGACATAAATGGCCGTGGCACAGGTGAGCAGCCGTCGGCCAATGAGGGTTTCGGGGGGATTTATGGCAAAACGTATGGCTATATCTGCCTCGCGGCTGTTCAGGTCGGCGGCGTCATATGTCACATCTACTTCCAGATCAATTTCAGGATATTCATGGGCAAACCTGGATAAATGAGGCATGAGAAGATGCAAGGCAAGCGCATCAACCATGGTAACCTTTATCCTTCCGGCAAGATTATGGTCGTGGCCCAAAATACGCCGTTCCAGCCCGCCCATCTCGGTTTCCATATGTTCAGCGACCTTTAACATATCCTCGCCCACCGGAGTGACGACATAGCCGATAGGCAGGCGATCGAATAATCGTACGGCCAGTTTTTTTTCCATTGCATCGATTCTTCGGGCTACCGTCGAGTGGCTGATGCCCAGATGATTAGCGGCGGCACGGACAGTACCGGCCCGCATCAGAGCCAGAAAAATTTTTATATCATTCCAATTTATTTTTTTGTCCTATTTATGATCATTTTAAAGTCAATAATGAATATTGTGTATCAAATTTAATACGCTATATCTTTGAAATAGGCAAGGATGAACCATTGCCGAATAATTGGCACATCAATTTAATATAAGGAAGTAATAATGTATAAATCTATTTTGAGAACATGCGCAATGGTCATGGTAATGGCCGTAACGTCCCTGTCCCTTGGTACTACAGGGGCTTTGGCTGATACAAAGGGTTATTTTATTGACCTTCTGTATTTGCAGGATGGCAAGACTGAACAAGATGCCAAAAGGTATTTTGACAAGGTGGTTCCAATCATTGCCAAGCACGGCCTGCGCCGGGTCACTCCCGGATTTAAGGTTACCATGAAAATGTCAGGGGATATTTCTCCTAATTTGATCAATGTATGGTCCGTAGGCGATTTGCAAAATACGATGAATGATATTTTTTCAGACCCGAAATACCTTCAGCATGTGCCTCTGCGCAACAGTATTTTTGATATGAAGCGGTCACATATGTTTATGATGAAAGCGATGCAATAGAGATATTTTACTCTGGCATAATTTATTCAGCACTTGCACCCCCGGCATTAATATATGGCGGGGGTATTTTATTATGGCAACAATGGGGCAAATTAGTTTACAGTTAAACTATTAAACTCATAAGAATAAGGATGATCGGACAAATGTGTAAGTTACTTTTGAAAATGATGATCATTGTTTTTGGTCTGATGGCAAGTAGCTGTAGTGAGCAAGCAGAAAAGGCTCACAAACCCGGCTGGATTGATCGCGCCAGACTTCAGAATGTGGAAAAAGAACCGGGGGCCTGGCTCACCGGCGGACGTGATTTCGGCGAAACGCATTTCTCCCCCCTCAAAGACATCAATGATCAGAATGCGGACCAACTGGGCTTTGCCTGGCAATATTTCACCGATACCCATCGGGGGCTGGAGGCCACACCGATTTTCGTTGACGGGGTGCTGTATGTGACCGGAAACTGGGGAATTGTTTTTGCCATAGATGGTAAAACCGGCGCGGAATTATGGACGTTTGATCCGGAGGTTCCGGGAAAATGGGCGCGGAATGCCTGCTGTGATGTGGTGTCGCGGGGCCTGTCCGTATGGGAAGGCCGGGTTTATGCGGCCTCTCTGGACGGGCGATTATTTTCCCTTGATGCGGCAACGGGCAAAGTGATCTGGCAGGTGGATACATTCCCCGACCGCACCATCCCCTATACCATCACCGGGGCGCCGCGCATCGCGGGCCATAATGTGGTTATTGGCAACGGCGGGGCGGAATATGGCGTGCGCGGTTATGTGAGCGCCTATGATTTAATGACGGGCAAGCTGTCATGGCGGTTTTATACGGTGCCGGGTGATCCGAAAAAACCTTTTGAGCATCCGGAACTTGAAATGGCGTCCAAAACTTGGGATCCGAACAGCCGATGGGATATTGGCGGCGGCGGCACAGCGTGGGATTCCATGGTCTATGATCCTGACCTTAATCTGTTGTATGTGGGGACCGGCAACGGCAGCCCGTGGATACAGGCGGAACGCAGCCCCGGCGGCGGTGACAACCTGTTCCTGTCAAGCATTTTGGCCATCAATCCCGATACCGGGCGGCTGGTCTGGTATTATCAGACGACGCCCGGTGATAACTGGGACTATACCGCCACCCAGCCGATTATCCTGACCGACCTCACCATTGAGGGCAAGACGCGCAAAGTGCTGATGCAGGCCCCTAAAAATGGCTTTTTCTATGTGCTTGATCGCGCCACCGGCGAATTACTGTCGGCGGAAAAATATGCGGCGGTCACTTGGGCCAGCCATGTGGACAGGGCAACGGGCAAGCCAGTGGCGATGGCGCAATCCGATTATTCCAAAGAACAGAAACTGATTCTCCCCAGCCCGGCGGGGGCCCATAACTGGCAACCTATGGCCTATAATCCTGGCACCGGGCTGGTCTATATTCCGGCTATGAATGACCCGGCTATTTATGAGCGGCGCAAAGACTTTGAATTTATCAAGGGTATCAATAATCAGGGGGCGCATTTTTCAGAAGGCACCATAACCTCTGAAATTGGCGATTTTGATGCGGGTGAGGCGGGCGGTTTCCTGCTGGCCTGGGATCCGGTCAAGGCAAAGCCTGTCTGGCGGCATAAGCTGGGGGATTTTATCTTTCACGGCGGCATATTGACCACGGCGGGCAATATTGTGGTTCAGGCGCGGGATGACGGTCTGCTGGTGGTCTATGAGGCGGATAGCGGCAAAGTTCTTCAGAAAATTCAAACCGGCAGCAGTATTCTTGCCGCTCCCATGACCTACCGCATAGACGGCGTGCAATATATTGCAGTAATGGCCGGGTACGGCGGCGGCCCGTTTGGCTATTTCCCCGTAGGGTCGGCAGTGGAAAAATATGGCAATGAGGGCCGGTTGCTGGCTTTTAAGATTGGCGGCGGTGCGGTGCCACTGCCTGACGTATTGCCCCTTCTTGGCCCCATACCGAAACCACCGGCCCAGAAGGCATCGGCTGAGGCTTTGACCTTGGGTAAAAAGCTGTTCACCAAGGCTTGCGGCGAATGTCACTGGAATATCAATGGTGGTTATCCGGACCTGCGCCGCATGTCACCGGAGGTTCATGCCGCTTTCAAGGATATTGTTCTTCATGGTCAGCGGGAGCCATTAGGCATGGCAGGTTTCGGCGATATTCTGTCAGAAAAACAGGTAGAAGCCATTCACAGCCACCTGATTAAATTGGCTCAGGAAGCCTATGACGGCGAACAGGCAAAAAAATAAGCACGCCGCAAGAAACTTGCGACGCGCCTTTAAAATAGACGCCTCTGTTAAAGAGTAAGAGGTGTAAAAAGCAAAAAGACGTGTGTCTTTAGTCGACCAGCTGAATGCTAGCTGCTGCTTCTTTGCCTCTGTTTTCAGCTACTTCGTAGCTTACTTTTTGTCCGTCATCCAATTGACGAATGCCGGATTTTTCCAATTCTGTAATATGTACGAATACATCTTTGCCGCCCTCGTCTGGTGCGATAAAGCCGTAGCCTTTATTAGTGTTAAACCATTTTACTGTGCCAGTAGCCATTTTAAGCTTCCTTAGTGTCTGTATATAATATTTCCCACAATTGCGGGGCGTTCAAGAGTTAGTATAAGTCCGGTATTGAAGCCCTAGAAACAGACAGGACAGACCATTCACATGGTCCGTCACCTCAAAAAGAGGCACTGCGTAAGATTCTATTTGCATCCTCAAAAAGGAGAATCAACGTAACTCAATATATGCTTTTATGTTAGATAAATAGAAAAATCAATCTAATATTTTGAATTTAATACTAAAATTGGTTTTAAGATGCAGATTCTGGGGCCCTTGCGATCATCATACGATAGCTGATCCAGCCTGCTATTCCCATTGTGCTGACGCCTATGGCCATGGGGATTTGGGTCATATTAAAGCTGTGAGCCACCATCAGCCCCACAAGGGAGGCAAAGACATTCTGGCCAAATCCGGCGAGAGATGATGCCGCCCCGGCCATCTTGGGAAAAGGGCCGATTAGCCCGGCCAGCGCCGTGGGATAGGTCAGACCCATACCGATCATATAGAGGACCATTGGCCCCAAAATGGCCGCCACATGATTGAGGGGCACCAAGGCCATGGCGATCATGGAAAAGCCCGCCACGGCACAGGTCAGGGTGCCAAAGCCGACGATACGGATAATGCCAAGCGCGCTCACAAGTCGCCCGCCGAGTTGTGTGCCGATCATATAGCCGACAACGGCGGTGGCAAAGCACAGGCCAAACTGGTCCGCGCTCAGGCCCAATGTCTTGATAAAGACAAAAGACGAGCCGGAGATAAAGGAGAACAGGCCGC
Source organism: Alphaproteobacteria bacterium (assembly GCA_013152755.1). Lineage (GTDB taxonomy): Bacteria > Pseudomonadota > Alphaproteobacteria > Sphingomonadales > Emcibacteraceae > Paremcibacter. The sequence continues at coordinate 43,018 of JAADFR010000138.1, read as the reverse complement.
TATAGCTGAAGGCGACGATCAATAAATATCCGGTGTAATGCCGGTCTTTCAACAGGGCCGCAAAATTACGCAGGGTCTGGCGCGGGTGGATGGCATGGGGGTCTTTATGGCGGTTGGTTTCCTGTAAGACAAACAGGATGCCCAGAATGCACAGGCCACCAAAGAGAACCAGAATGGCGAAATTTGCCCGCCAGCCGTATATGATCGTTAAATAACCCCCAATGATTGGCCCCAATGCCGGGGCCATGGCCATGGCGGTCCCGATATAGGATAAAACTTTGGCGGAGCGTTCCTGGCCGTAAATGTCACGAACCATGGTACGTGACAGGACAACTCCGGCGCAGCCGCCAATGGCCTGTAATACCCGTCCTGCGATCAGAATCTCGATTGTCGGGGCGATCAGACAGACGATAGATCCCAAAAGATATATGGTGGTGCCGATCATCAGGATAGGTTTGCGGCCAAAACGGTCGGACAGCGGCCCGTAGAAAAGCTGGCAGACGGCAAAGACAACCAGATAGACGCTAAGGGTGAGCTGAACGGTGGTGACATCGGTATTGAAATAGGCCTGTATGGCGGGCAGGGCGGGCAGATATAAATCGGTGGTGATGGGTCCCAGTGCCGTGAGTATGGTCAGGAGGATAACCACAATTAGGGCATCTGGCCGTAAACTCATAAAGATTATCCTGTTTGTCACACTTGAGATACTTGCGCCTTGCGCTTTCCTCGTATATATAGCGCGGTATGTCAAGGAAATGCACCAATATAATAGGCGTATATTCAAAATAACTGGAAAATTGAGACAATGACTAAATTTGTGGAGCTCGGTCTGCGCGAAGCTGTCCTGCGTGCAGTGGAAGAGGGCGGCTATGAAAATATGACGCCTATTCAGACCCAGGCCATTCCCAATGTGTTGGAGGGCAAGGATCTGATCGCTGTGGCCCAGACCGGCACCGGCAAGACGGCGGCCTTTTCTCTGCCGATCATACAGATGCTGTTGAAGGGTGAGGGCAAGCGACAGGCGAAGGTTGCCCGGTCGCTCATATTGGCCCCGACCCGCGAGCTTGCGGTTCAGATTGCCGAGAATATCCGCGCTTATGCCAAATATGTTCATCTGCGCATCGCGCTGGTGTACGGCGGTGCCTCTGCAAAGCCTCAGATCAAGTCCATGATGCCGGGGGTGGATATTCTGATCGCCACGCCGGGCCGTCTGCTGGACCTGACCAATCAGCGGCATATTGATCTGGGACAGGTGGAATATCTGGTGCTGGACGAGGCGGATCGGATGCTGGACATGGGTTTCATCCGTGATATTCGGAAGATCATTGCCTATCTGCCGAAAAAGCGCCAAACGTTGATGTTTTCCGCCACCATGCCGACAAGCGTGGAAAAGCTGGCGGCCAGCATCCTGTATAAACCGTTTCGCATTGATGTAGCGCCAGAGGCGACCACGGCGGAAAAGGTTGATCAGCATGTGCTGATGGTGCCCAAAAGCCGCAAGCGGGATCTGCTCGCCCATATGCTGAAGGATGAGGCCGTCAAGCGGGTTCTGGTCTTTACCCGCACCAAGCACGGCGCCAACCGGGTGTCGAAACATCTTGATAGGCTGGGGGTGGCTTCCGGGGCTATTCACGGCAATAAGTCGCAGAACGCCCGTCAAAAGGCCCTTAATGAGTTTCGGTCCGGGGCAATCCGGGCTTTGGTGGCCACCGATGTGGCGGCGCGGGGCATTGATGTGGACGGGGTTACCCATGTGATCAATTTTGACCTGCCCAATGAACCGGAAAGTTATGTGCATCGTATTGGCCGCACAGCGCGGGCGGGGGAAAGCGGGGTTTCACTGTCCTTTTGCGATCATGAGGAGCGGGCTTACCTTCGGGATATTGAGAAAATCATCCGCCAGAAGATTCCCCTGATGACGGATCACCCCTATCATGCCGAGGGGATGGCATCACGGCCTCATGCTGCTGAAAAAGAAGATGCGTCGTCGCGTGGTAACTCGCGCAGGCGGTCAAATTCGGGCCAGCATAAACCCAATCAACCTAAACCCGGCAACAGTCAACGCAGAAGGCGGCCTGCCAGACAACGTTCCCGTTGAAACTCGGGGGTTAGCCTTCTTCCATCTCCGGGGCCAGCCTGACGAAGCCAATATCTTCCATGATGGCATAGAGGGCGGGCAGGACCATCAGGATCAACACCGTAGAGGTCAACATACCGAATACGATGCTGGTGACCAGTGGCACCAGAATCAGGGCCTGTGTGCTGGTTTCAAATAGCAGCGGGGCCATGCCGGCAATGGTGGTCACAGAGGTCAGGAAGATGGCGCGGAAGCGGTCAAAGACCGCCTGACGGGCGGCATCGTGAAAAACCATACCCTCCGCAACCCGGAATTTGACGAATTCCACCAGCAGGATGGAATCATTAACCACAATCCCCGCCAGTGATACAAAACCGATCATGCTGGGCAGGGTGAAATCCAGCCCCATGATCAGATGTCCCCAAATGGCCCCGATCAGGGCGAGGGGGATGTTGATCATTACAATCAGCGGTTCCCGGTAATTACGGAATTGCAGGCTGAGCAGCAGAAAGACACCAAAAACGCCAAGGCCAAAGCCCGCCAGAATGGACATGCGGGTTTCGGTGCCATTCTCCACTTCGCCTTTGAAATTAAAACTGATGTCCGGATATTTCTTGTTCAGTTCTGCCGCATAGGTCTGAACACTGGCAATTATTTCCGAGGTATTGGCAATATCCGCATCCACATCGCCGTAGATATTAACCGTGCGCCGATGGTTGATATGGCCGATGCGGGAAAATTCCCGGCTTTCGGTGATATTGGCAACACTGGTCAGGGGAATGGCCCGGCCTTTGCTGGAGAAAATGGTAAAATTATCAAAATCCTCCAAGGCCTGCGCGGGGACATTATTCAGCTTGGCAATAATTTCATAGGCCTCTCGGCCGTTGTAAATCTCGGCAATTTTAATATCCAGATAGGCGGCGCGTAACTGGGCTGCGATACTGCGTGAGGTCACCCCGGCGGCAAGGGCACCGGGTTTCAGACGGATATTATATTGGGGCTTGCCCGGCCTCAGGTCATCAATCAGGTTATTCACCCCGTCATAGCCACGCAGGCGGTTCTGAACATCCCATGAGGCCCGGGATAATTCCGTGAGGTCCGGGCCGCTCAGGCGGATATGGATGGCGCGCCCCGCCGGGCCGACTTTTGGCTCCTTATATTGAATATTCAGCACATCGGGCAGGTCGCCGGTATTGTCCTTCCATAGCTGGATCAGCTGGTTCATCTTGGTATTACGGCTTTCTGTGTTGAGTAGGTCAATGCTCAATGTCGCCAGATGGGGACCGTTTTCCGGCACGTCGCCGTGGGTGCCGTAGGATAGCTGTATATTCTTGACCAATGGCTCATCTTCATTCTGACTTAACGTGCGGTTGGTTTTATCCAGCGCGGCCAGCAGAATATCCACAACCCGTTCGGTTTCGCTTAAGGGTGTGCCCTGGGGCAGGAGGATACGGGCCTCAAGGTTATTACCTTCTAAATCGGGAAAGGCCTTGAATTTAACCGTGCCTGTGGCGATCAATCCGATGGAAAAGATAAACAGGGCCAGGGCGGCTCCTACGGTCACATAGCGAAACTGCATGGCCTTTTGGGCGGCATCCCCGGCGGCATGGCGCAGCTTGCTGAAACGGGCCTCAAAATTCTGACGCCATTTGGACGGCTCCTTGTGATGGGCATGTTTCAGGGATTGTTTCAGATGATGGGGCAGTACCAAAAAGGCTTCGATAAGACTGATGGTCAATACGGACAGCAATACCACCGGCAGAACGCCCAGAATTTGCCCCATGTCCCCCTTCATCATCAGCAGGCTGCCAAACAGCATGGCTGAGGTCAGATAGGAGGAGAAAACACCGCGAAAAACCTTTTTCGTCCCGTCAACGGCCGCATCGAGGGGTGATTTTCCCTTGCGATATTCATGGTCGATATTTTCCGACAGGACGATGGCATCATCCATCAAAATCCCGATAGCCATGAGCAGGGCAACCATGGAAATCATATTGATGCTGACTCCGAAAACCACCATCATGGCCAATCCGCCCAGAAAGGAAATCGGCAGACCAAGGGCAATCCAGAAGGTATAACGCCATGAGAAAAACAACAGCAATGTGAAGGTGGCCAGAATAAGCCCCTGCCAGCCATTTTTCAGGAGCAGTTTCAGCCGGTCGCGCACAGATGTTGAATTGTCATTGACGATGGTCAGCCGCGTCCCGTCAGGCAGAAGGTTATTTTCCTGTGTCACGAAATCAATCAGGGCATCGGCCACTTTCAGGGTGTCATCCCGGGTGTTTTTGCTGATTTTCAGCAGGGCCGCCACCTTACCGTTTAATTCTATGCGGTCTTCGGGGGTTTCAAACCGGTCGGTGATATGAGCTATATCGCCGAGCTTTATCTCACCGCCGTCCGCCGTATTGAGGATGATCAGATTGGCCAGCTCATCCGCCGTCTTAGCCGCATTGTCGAACTTGATCTGATAGGATGTTTCCGCCGCGTCCAGCTTTCCGGCGGGCAGGTCCACAACCTCCGCCCCGACCAGAGCGGCTATATCTTGAATGCTCAGGTTATATTTTTTCAGGGTATCGGGAGGAATTAGAATCTGTAGCTGGTGGGTGGAAAAGCCATCAATGGTGACAATAGGCACCTCTGGCATGGCAATCAGCCGATCCCGATAATATTCGGCCAGAGCCTTTAATTCGCTTAACGTTAGTTTGTCAGAGGTCAGGGCGATATTGGCCACCGGATTAATCCGGCCCAGCTGTTTGATCACCGGGTCTTCGATATTATCGGGGAAATTCTGAATGGCATCGATTTCGGTTTTGATGTCATCGGTGAATTCGCGGATATTGCCTTCTTCCTGCATTTCAAGGGTGAAGATGGCCATATTGTCGCGGGCGTCACATTCCTGTTCTTTCAGGAAGCTGATGCCGTCTGTGGCATCCTCCAGCGGGTTACAGATGCCGTCCTCCACATCCGCCGGGCTGGCGCCGGGATAGGCAACTATGACCTGAACCTTGCTGGGTTTCAGTAGGGGAAAGGATTCCTTGTTCAGCTCTTTCAGGGAATAGAGGCCCACGGCGATAATGGCCATCATCAGGATGTTGCTGACGGTGGGATGGGCCGCGAAATAGCGGATCATTGGCCTCTCTCCCCCATATCACCCAAGGCATCCTTGGCCAATTTCATCTCATAGGGTTTTGCCTCTATGGGGGCGAGGGGCAGGCCGTCTATAACCGGAATTACATCGGTAATGATGATTTTTTCACCTTCGGAAATGCCTTTGCCGATAACCACAAGGTCGCCCTGTTGGAGCAGAACTTCTACCGGCCGGATGTCCAGTTTATTGTCTGCTGTGGCCACATAGACGCGCCCCTGATGGATGGCCTTGCGCGGCAGGACCATCATTTTCCGGGGCGGTGCATAAAATTCAACGGCCATATACATGCCCTTTAACAGGGGCGGGCGCTTGCCGGGAATGATATCCTGATAGGGGTTATTGACCACAACCACCAGCCCGATAGTGTCCCGGGTCGGGTCAACGGCCTCACCAATGCGCAGCAGCTCGCCGTGCCATTTGGCCATATTCTGCATTTCCCCCACCAGCGAAACATTGGCCCCGATCTGCATATGGGCAAAGGCATTTTTCAGGTCTTCCGGCCGTTGCAGATTGACACTTCCCGTGGTTAATCCGGCAATGAGGGGGGCGAACTGACTTACGGGCAGTTGGGCATTGATTTCCACCGCCTTGGTGCCGAGGGCCTCAAACAGGGCGGTATTGGTGGCGACAAATTCACCTTTCTCCACATAAACCGAGCCGATGCGCGCATCAAAGGGCAGGGTGATTTCCGTGCGGCCCAAGGTATCCTTGCTGATGTCCAGCTGGGTCTTTGATTTTCTGACCTGCGCCTGGGTGGCGGCCCGGCGGCTGGCATAGGTGGCTAGCTTACCTTCCAGTTCCTCAACCTGTTGACGTAGCTGGAGGAGTTTTTGCTCCTGCGCATCCCGGGCTGACCGGCTGATAACCCGCTTTTCCCAGAGGGTGGTGAAACGGTCCATTTCCGCCTGACCGATTTTCAGGTTTTCGCGGGCAATGCCCAAAGAGCGTTTGGTGCTGGCTTCCTCGACCTCCAATTGTTTCAGGGATGATTTACTGCTGGCCAACGTGGCTTTGCTCTGATTCAGTGAAAATTCAAAAGTCGTCGGTTCAATGCGCAGGACTACGGTGCCTTTGGCGAGGCTCGCGCCTTTTTTCAGGTCCGGGTGAATATAGCTGATCTTGCCGCTGATTTCGCTGCGGGCTTTCATCAAAACGGCGGGTTCCACATTGCCATATCCTATGGCGCGTGCGCGAAAGGGTATCTTTTTGGCGGTGATAATCTCGACGGTTTTGGTGGGAAACTGTAATTTGTCATAGTCAATGGCGGGCTTTGATTTTACCGCAATGACCACAATCAGCAGGGCGGCGATGAATATGACTGGCAGAATGATCGGCTTTGTCAGATATTTCTTCATCTTTTCACCTCTATCCCCCGGCGATAGATGTCATAGACACCCGCCGCTTTCTCGGTAATATTTTCAATATCTTTGGCCACCAGCAGGGATTGTATGACCAGGGCCTGTATGCTGCCGATAAACAATATACGGGCAGAGGCCGTATCAACCGCCGGGTCAATTTCACCCTTTTCTCGGGCAGCATCAATCAGGGTCGTGACACGGGCACCATATTTTTTGAGCACCCCCCCGGCCTGCCGCTTGGCTTTGGTATTTTCAGAACGCTGTAATTCACCGAACATGATGCGCGGGACACCCGGATGGGTGCGGACAAAGTCAATATGGGCCATATAGACGGCTTGCAAGGCGGCCATCGGTGTCGGGGCCTCATTGGCGGCCTGATCCACTCTTTTAAACAGATTGACCTCAATCCACTCCATCACCGCCTGCCAGAGGCTTTCCTTATTGTCAAAATGACGGAACAGGGCGCCCTGTGTCACATTCATATGTTGGGCTATGGCGGCGGTCGTAATGTCGCGGGGATTTTGCCGGGCGGCAATATCCAACACGGCTTCGATAGTTACAGAACGACGCATTTTAGCGGGCATTTTTTTTCGGGTCATGGTCATTTTTAATTCCAAAGATAGTAATCAATTACTATCTAATAAAGATGTCCCTGAATGTCAACCTGTAAATTACCCATAAAAAAAAGGGCGGCCCCTTTCGAAGCCGCCCGATTAGGTTACGCCTGTATTTTAAAGCTTGAAGGCGATGCGACCAAAGAAGAAACGGCCCGGTATCTGATGGATAGTACCCTCAAAGTTGTTCAGGTCACAGCTTGTACAAAGCGGTGTGTCCTCATCCAGAAAGTTTTGAATGCCGAAAGTAAAGGATACTTTCTCGTCAAAGGCTTCCGGCGTGTAGGAGAATTGAGCATCGGCATAGAAGACGCTGTCCAGACGGTTGCCAGCTTCGCCGTTTGAGCAATTTTGGAAGAACCCGAAGCCGCCTGTTGTGCCACCGCATGCTTCATCAACACCGCTGATATAACGACCTGTTAGTCCGACGGTAAATTCATTGCGTGTCCAATCCATGAACAAGGAGGATTTGAACTTGACAAAGGCCCTTTCCGGAGATCCAAGTTCAGTGCCAACCCGATCGGTTATGATGAGGTTGCCGTCAATCCCAAGAACAGATTCCGTATAATTAAACAGGTGAGTATTAACCCATTTAACACGAATTTGACCCCAACTGGCGTCCTGAGTTTCTGCTGTGATGGACCAGTCCAGACCGTTGGTGTCAATACCGGCAATATTGGTTAGGATACCGTCAATACGGGTGACCGTGCCGGAACTGGTACGGTTTACATTATCACAAAACAGCGGATTTAATGTTGTAACACAACCCTCCAGAACATCAGAGGCATTTGGTGCCTGAATAGTATCATTCACGGATATGTCGTAATAGTTAACCTCAAAGGTAATGCCCGCAAGTCCTATGGAGTCCGCAAAATCAGCCGGGCTATAGGTTACGCCAAGGGTAAAGGTTTTTGAGGTTTCTGGGGTCAGGTTGGGATTGCCGCCCGTGGTGACGCTGATCTGTGAATTTGGTTGCTGATGGTCGGCAGGCACGCCAAGGGTGGCGCAATTTGCCGGAACCGATGTATTGGCCACCGTGTCGCACGGGTCGGTGATGGTGCTGTCAAATCGGGATCCGGTATTGAATAGCTCACCAATGTTGGGCGCGCGGAATCCTTCGGACCAGTTACCCCGGAAGGTCAGGTCATCATTGATCTGCCAGACGGCACCGAATTTAAAGACGGTTGAACTGCCGGAGGTATTATAGTCTGAATAGCGCACCGCCGCGTTGACATCAAAGCTTTTGACAAAATCCATATCGCTCAAGACGGGAATATTAATTTCACCGTAAAACTCGGTTGCCTCGACCCGTCCTGCGGTCGGGCTTGCCGGAACGCCCGCTGTCTCGCCGCCGGAAACCACAGAATCCGGTGTGAAAGAGCCGATTTCTTCGCGGTATTCAACGCCAAAGGCGATGCCAACCGGGCCTGCGGGCAGGTCTGCGACCTCACCGGATACATTGGCCAACAGGTTAAATAATTCCTGACGGCTTTGGTCTTTTTGGGTGAAGGTAATGAAATCCAGCATTTCCCGGGTTATGGTTCCCGCACCACCAAAGAAGTTCAGCGGGACACAGCCCGGAATAGCCGCACAGGCATCTGGGTCACCAAGGGCGTCGCTGATCCGGCGGGCATTAAAGGCACCGCGTTTCACTTGTGAGGCCTGATTTTGGGCAAAGGTGGCGGTCACATCCCAGAAGAAATTCCGTTTGCCAAATTTAACGGAACCGTCCAGTGTGTTGGATATATACCATGTATCCACATTCTGCTCAAAGATACGCGGTCCGGCTTCGACAGGTCTGCGGCCAAAAAAGACAATGTTACTGCTATCTAGTTGAACACCGAACGGATTAAAAGGCTGGTTCGCCGGAATGACAATATTATCAAGCCAGAAACCGGCCCCGGCATCCGGGCCGAGGAACAGGGGTTCCGGCGCGGCCTGACTGACGGATTGTCGGTTGTTAAAGGAGGCAATGGCCCGGTAGGTAATGTCATCGGTGATGTCATATTCACCCTTGATAAAAACATTTACCCGCTCGCTGGGGGTGAGCAGCTTGTTAAAGGGGGAGAAGTTAAATCGGTCATTGATGGTAAAATTATGAAAATCCGAATTTGGCCCGGTGGGGTTCAGCGGGTCAAAGGTGGGAATGGGTCCGGTGCCGGCGTCAGGGGTGATATTCAGGCCGTCAAGGTTCGATCCGTCCTGAAATAGGAAACGGCCTTGCGGTGTACCGGAAGAGGCCCCCAGGTTTTCAATGGGGATGGCGAAGGCGGATATGGCCCTGTCCCGGGCTTCAACGGCACCCTGCTTGGTATAGCTCAGGTCAACAATGAGCCGTCCCCGGTCACTTTTTGCCCCAAAGCTCAGGTCATATTCCTGGGTGTTGCCGTCGCCCTGTTCATACAGGCCGTAATAGGCACTGCCCCGGAATCCGTCATAATCGTCCCGGGTTTTGATGTTAACCACCCCGGCAATGGCATCAGAGCCATAAATAACCGAGGCCCCGTCCTGCAAGACTTCTATGGTTTTTATGATGCCAATGGGGATCGTGTTCAAATCCACCGCACCAGATACACCGGAGGCGGAGGAGCCGCGTATCCATCTTTTACCATCCACGAGAACCAGCACCCGCTTGGCGGTAAGATTACGTAGGTCGATTTGGGATGACCCGGCACCAATGCCGGACCCGTCAGGTGGAAACCCAAGATTACCGGAGGAGTTGTTGGACCGGTTATTGGCTGACCCGGATATGGGCAGCCTTTGCAGGAAGTCTGCAACCGAAACCTGCCCGGATTCCTTGATGTCATCGGATGTTAAAATCTGTACGGGAGATTTGGCCTTTAACGGGTCCTGACGGATGCGGGAGCCTGTGACGATTACTTCTTCAAGGGTGGCTTCGCCATCGGCGGCAAAGGCACTTTGAGTGGGTGCGATCATGGTTAAGGCAAAGGCCAGGGCCGATGCGCTGCCCAAATATCTGTATTTGCGGTGGTTTTTGATTGTTTTTTGGTGCATAGGATTTTCCTTCGTTTGGTGTAGAGTAATCAAATAAAATTTATTTGATTACTCAACTATATGGTTAATATGAAGGCACCCCAAATCACTTTAACGTGAAATTTATATGGACATATTCTTATGTTTACACATGCGTTAATACTTACTTAACCATTTTACCCCATGATTTTCGCTTGCGTAAAAAGCGCATATAACTTGCAGAACAGCAGGAGAAAAGGACATGTCATTACCCGGCATAAATAGCGGTGCCCAGTCCACGGTGGGCAGCTTCGCGCAGGTACAGTATTTTCAGGCCAATTTCAGCTATTCCAAAACCAATCAGTTTCAGGTGACCTCTGCGGATGGTCAGCAAACGGCGAGCTATAGTTCTGCGGTGACCCTGTCGCTTTCGGTTACGGCGATTAACGTCACCACGGGCTTTCTTGCGGCGGAAAATACCATTGACGCAACTGCGCCGACGACGCCGCCGGCCAATGACAATACCCGGGCCAAGGGCATTGAAGATGCGCTGAAAGGCCTGATCAAGGAATTAAGGGATAATAATGGCTTGACCGATAAGGTCGCCAAAAGGTTATTCAAGCTGGTCGGGGCATTAAATTCAGCAAGAGGAACCGATAAACCGCTAGGGACTTTGGACCCAACTGCCCGGGATGAGGTACGCACCGCCCGTCAACAGGTAAATGATTTCTTCCAGCAGAAAAATTCAACCACGCTGATCAACAAGGATTTGACCAATTTTATCGAACTGGTATCAAAACTTGAAACTTTGCGCGAATTTGTCTTGAAGACCACCGACCTGCTTGCGGCCTTGAAGGGCGGCGGTGACGGTGATGACAATGGCGACGTGGAAGAAGTGGAAAGTGATACGGAATCTCATTCAGAAGACGATAACAATCAACCTGCCCCGGTTAATGTTACGGCGTAAGGGCCGCCCGGTGGATTATGCGGAATGAGGCGGTGCTTTGGTCGCCGCATCCTTTGGGCAGGAATATCTGGCCGGTTTTCTTGAGGGTCACTGTATCATAGGTTGCCACATCACAGGCGGCTCCGCCCACATAGACTTCCTTGCCATCCTTGGCAATATTTATGGCGTAATAGGTATGATCCTGATCAATGCGCCCGGTTAATTTATGACTGTTCAGGTCAATACGGCTCAATTGGGTATAGGTCCCAAAGGCGTGTTTTCTGTCCGGGCTGATGACAGTGGAGAAAATCAGTACCGACGTATTCTCAAAATCATTGATGTCATATTTCCCGGTGCTCAGGTCAAGGGTCAGCAGGCCTGTTTTATAGGCCGCCGGGTCATCGGGCGCCTTGTCGGTTTTGACCGAATAAACAGGGGTTGAGAATATATCCGTCTGATCCCACAATGGCCAGAAATCCAGCACATCGGGCAAGGAGCGATTTTTAAGGGTCCAGTTGCGCAGGGGCAGGGTTTCGACAATCTCGCCCGTTTGCGGGTTCATTTTATAGATGTCAAAACCCGCCGCATAAAGCCATTTATCATCGGTTGATTTCATCAGCATATGGATACGGCGCGGGGCTTCAAAACTGCGGACCGGTTTGGCATTTAATCCGTCAGCGGTATTATACACCGCAATCCGGGTGGGTAGTTGGCGGTATTCCGACAGCATGATCCGGGTGGACAGCTGATAGACATAAAGCTCTTTCCCGTCCCGGCTGACATCAAAGGCGAAGAAGGCCTGACGGCGGATGTCGCCCTCAACAAAATCGGCCCGGAAAACCTGCTCCCCCGTATCAACATCAATGCCGGAAATGGATTTCATGCGGTTGGTCAGCACATAGACGACCTTGCCATCGGGCGCAGGGGTGAAGGAAAAAATGGTATGGCCGGAATTTGGCACTTTGTGGCTGCGGACGACTGCCTGTTTTTTCATATCCAGAATATGGATATAGCCGGGCTTTGAACCGGTGATCAGATATTCGCGGTCTTCCGCAACGGCTCCGGTGATGAGCAGGGAAAAGAAAGCCAGAAAGAAAATTATTTTGCGCATTATTTTGTCCTGTTTAACGCTTGGGGAAAACATTGTTCAGCTTGCGCCAGTCCGCCCCGGCATTGGCCTTGTCCAGATCCCAGTCAGGATATGTATTCATCACATCGGGCACCTGCGCCGGCCACCAGCAGGGGTCGGAACAGCCATAGAGGTCCGCCTCCATAGGCTGACAGAGGGACGCCACACCGCCGAACGCATCCACTTCCCAGCCGGGGTCCATGGTAGAGGCACAGCCCGCCACGGTCTGCATGGCGAACACCTCACGGCGTTCATCCGCCGGACTGCTGTGCAAGGCATGGGCTTTCAGATTGATCGGTTTTAAATGTTTCATGTCATTTTCCCATATCAAGCGGATTATAGGTGCGGCCTGTGTTAAGCAGGGTGCGCGGGCTCACATGCTGTTCAAAGAAGCCGGGGTTCTTATTCAGGATGCGGGTATAGACCGTGATGCCGAAATCAATCCAGTCGCGCATAAGGTCGCAATAGTGATAGGTGGGTTTGTGAATATCGTCGTAAGTGGCGTAGGATTCATGATAACAGCCCCCGGAACAGAGGTTGCGGATACGGCAGCTATCACACCATGTGCCGTCCCGGTCGGCCCGGCTTTCCAGAAATTCTCCCAGTTCCTTCTTTTTGATGCCGCTATCCACATTACCATAAGTTTCTATATCTGATCCGGTAAAGCGGTGACACAGGTTCAGCCCGCCTTCGTGGTCCACGGCCAGAAGGCCGATGCCCGCGCCGCAGGGCAGGGCCTTTTTGGTGCCTTCATAAAGGTCGGTCATCATCTGATGCATGTTGGAAAAGCCGTTATTGCGGCCTTCCAGAGCCTTTACCAGATAATCCTCACCCAATGCCCGCATATTCTGAAACACCTCATGGAGTTCTTCGTTGCTCAGGTTGAACAGAGAAATATCCCCCGATGTTACCGGGGCAAAGCCTACTTCCGCAAAACCAAGGTCATATTTCAGATGGTCATGGATGCCGACCACATCGGTGATCCCGGCGGTCAATGTCACCCGCGCGCCCACAGGCCGGGCGGTATAGCGGTCCAGCAACATGCGGGCCTTTTTGGAGACCACATCATAGGTGCCTTTGCCGCCGATGGTCTTGCGGTTTTTATCGTGAATGGCTTTCGGCCCGTCCATGCTGACCGCAATGCCGAATTTATGATCGTTCATATAATCAATTATGTTTTCGGTCAGCAGGGTGGCGTTGGTGGTGATGGAGAAATCAACCTTCTTACCTTCGTCGGCACACCGCTTTTCCGCATAATCCACGGCGGCCTTGATCAGGGGCATATTGCTCAGCGGTTCGCCGCCGAAAAATACCACATTGACCCGGTCCCGGCTCTTGCCTTCTTTCAGCAACAGGTCAATGGATTTTTTCGCCACGTCAAAGCCCATCAGGTCACCCTTGGCCGGCGTGGTCAGATCCTCTTTGTAACAATAGCTGCACCCCAGATTACAGCCCGTATTCACATTTAAAATGATGGTGCTGAGGGGATAATTCTCTATTTTAATCTTGCCATAATCGGGGCGGATGGGGGCTTCGCCCTCGACAATATCCATCTCCAGAAAATCCTCAACCACCTCCAGCAGGCGGTCCGGGGAATAGCGGCCCTTGAAGCGTTCCTCCATATCGGCCCGGCTGACGGTTTTCTTTTCCTTGAACAGGTCAAGCACATCGCCGGAGACCTCATCCAGATCAAACAGGGATGTGGTTGGGATATGAAATAACACCCGCTTGTCCCCTACGGTGACGTCATGGGCGTTTTTGGCGATAAAATGCAGTCCTGCGGTCATCTAGTTTCCTGTTCTTACCGTATGGGCGGTGTGTTCCAGCGTTGTACGGTTACGATCAACTGGGCCTTGCCGGAAATGGCGCGGCCATCTTCGGTTATGGTGGCGATAATACTCAGATTTCCGGCGTTATTGGTGGCATATTTACGGGCCTTGTTGGGGCCAGCTCCGGCGGGCATAAAGCGGCCATTCTGATCAATATGTCCGGCAAATTCCACATCCTTCATCTGTTCGGCGTCTTCGTTAAAATTGGCGGCCTGCCATTTGGCGGGCATGATGCCGATTTTCACATCACCCTTCATATAGGCCACGGCCTCAAACTGGGCGGTGACCGGCGGGGTATTACCGCCGCCGACCCGGGCAATGGTCCAGTCGGGTACGATGCGTATTCTGTCAATCTTATCATAAACAATGAGCGTTGTTTCCGCTTGTCCCACAGCGACGTGATAGCTGCCGGGGGTTATATTTTTATCTGCCCCAATGTCCAATGTGACAGTAGTAGAATTCTGGTCAATGATTTTCAGGTCAAGCCCTTTATCAGCCTTGACTTTTCCTGTCAGATTGGTGCCATAGAGGGTTATTTTTTTGTGTTGACCCGCGCGGATAAAGTCAGAGGATTTAAGCAGAACTTGTGCTTCTGCGCCGTCCATGCGGACCGCCTGAAATTCGCCGCCTATGTCATAATGGTCGGCCTGATACCAGCGGCCCGTCATTCTGTTGCCGTCTTCTGACAGGGCATAGACCTCGCGTGTGTCAATGCCGTTCAGGACGCCGGAGCCGCGCCATTCATACCCGGTATAGATGATGGCCTTGCTGTCACCGGACAGCTTTTTACCATCCATGCCGCGCAGGTCATAGACGGCGCTATATTGATCCCCGTCACGGGAAATGCGCAGGGTTCCTTCATAGTCGCCTGTCCCCGGACGATGGCCGGTAACCCGCCATTCGCCCACCGGATTTGTGGGCTTGGCGGCTTTCCATACATCCCATGCGGCGGTTTGGAACGGATATAGTTTGGCCAGCTCTTTATAGGTCGTCGTGGTGACCTCTTTCCACCAATGGCGGTCACGGGAGCGGGCCTGATATTCAAGGGACGGGAACTGCCCGATATGGAAATGCATATGCTTTAGCCAGTCCGTTTCCGTTCGCCGTTGAAGGCCGTAACGGGCATTGGTATGGCACCGTCCGCACAGCGCGTCCAGGTCATCATTCACCGCGCTGTCAACGAAATGGGCCCGCTGTTCAAGAACATAGCGAAAGGGGGCTGCTTCCGAGGGCGCCAAGCCGTTTTCAGCGGCCAGATATTTAATGATGGCCTGACGTTCATCGCCGTCAAGCTCCAGCCCGTGCAGATGTTCCATACGGAATATGGTCATGTCCCAGCCTTCGGGCGTTTTGCGAACCTCTGATATGCGGGCAAGACCGCCGGTGTCATTTTCAGCATGGCAGGCGGTGCAATAGTCATTGACCAAGGTCTTGCCATCGGCCAGCGCAGGGGCCGAAAATGCTGACAGGGCCAGTGCCAACAGGCCAGAGGCGATGAGATAAGCTTTCCCGAACATGATTGTTCCCGTTTGGTAAAGAGAGACAGTATTATGGGCGGCAGCCTTTCTGTCAAAGTAAAAAGGCTGCCGCATAAGGTTATTAGAAGTTAAAGGTTATATTGGCACCCCATGTGCGGGGCTTGCCGTAATATTGCTCGACCAGTCCAAAAATCCCGCCATTGGCCAGCGTGCCGGACAGGTCGAAGGTCTGAAGCAGATATTCTTCATCGGTGATATTCTTGACAAAGACGCGCAGGCTCCAATCCTGATCTTCCGGCAGATAGGTAATGGAGGCATTACCAACGAAATAACCGTTTTCAGTCAGGGCCTGTGTTTCTAACAGACCAAAGGTATGTTCGGAGCGATATTGGCCGTCGACCTGCAAGGCAATGGCGCCGGAGGCTACCGGAAATTCATGACGGATCAGGCCGTTTAAATTCCATTTAGGCGTTTGTACCGGACGAACCGTGGCTCCCGGACGAATGGCACTTACAGTTCCCGCCGGTGTCGCGACATCGACAGTAATTCCGGGCACGTTGGTGACTTTCGCATCAATATAGGCAATACCGAATTGCACATCCATACCTTCGGTCGGGTTCATCTGTAATTCAAGCTCAAAGCCCTTGTTCTTGGCATCCGCATTCAGGGTGAAAGTATCCAGTCCGATGATGGCAAAGGCCTGATAATCATTATAGTCATAATAATAGGCCGATCCGTTTATGCGGGCTCTTCCATCTGCAAAGTCAACCTTGAAACCGGCCTCGAAAGCATCCAGCTTTTCCGGGCGGTAATTCATGAAACTATCGGTTACGAAAATATCTGTTGGCAATAATGGCGCGTTAAACCCGCCAGATTTAACCCCCCGGTTCCAACTGGCATAAAGCAAAACATCATCATTTGGCCGATAGTTCGCCTGCAATCTTGCGGACCAGTTTTTGTCATTGCGTTTCCCTGCGAACGGCGTCAATGCATCGGCGACCTCAATGGCATTGGGGTCCAGTCCGTTAACGGAGGTATCAGGGTATAAGAATAACACATCCCGGTAGAAATGGTCTTTCTTCTCGGCAATATAGCGGAACCCGGCAATCAGGGCTAACTTGTCTGTCACATCATATTCGACCTGACCAAACAGAGACCATGTTTTGACTTTTGTTTGATAGGGATTTTTAATGCCGTTAAAACCAATAACGTCAATGGGACCGAAAAAAGCTGCCAGCAATCCCGGCGCTATGGCACCGTTGGTATCATTAATATCCAGATCCATATAATAGAAGCCGCCAACCCATTTCATATTTTCTGTCTCTCCGGCCAAGCGGAATTCCTGCGAGAATTGCTGCGCATCCGTGGTCAGGAAGAAGTTAAAGAATTTTACTGGCGAGGCATCTGAATCCTCAATATAGTTCCGTTTTACTGATTGAAAATCTGTAATACTGGTCAACTCGGCCCAGCCCAGATCCCAGTTCACTGTACCGCTGAAGCCATAAGTATCAAGCTTATTGCGCCCCGGCGAATCATAATCTCCGGCGAAAACATTGCCGTCATTATCAAGATAACCGCCGAGAGTTGTATTGGGCACAGTCGGCGTTAATAGTCCATCAGGATTTTCTGCGGATACATTTTCAAAGAAACCGGTCCGGATGTCCTGCTGGCCAAAACGGGCGTTCAGCAGGATTTCCACATCTTCGTTGGGGGTGAATAAAAACTGAAGCCGTCCGGCCGTTTCATTGGCATTATTCAGCTTGCGATCCGGTTGCAGGCGGTTGGTGACATAGCCATCCCCCTGATGGGTGGAGAAGGAGGCCCGCACGGCGAGCTTGTCATTAACCGGCAAATTAACTGCGCCCTGTACCTTGAGCCGGTTAAAGCTGCCGTAAGTGACACTGCCGTACCCGCCAAATTCCTCGCCGGGTTTTACGGTTACATAATGGACAAGGCCGCCAGTGGCGTTGCGGCCAAACAATGTGCCCTGCGGCCCGCGCAGGATTTCCACCCGTTCAATGTCAAACAGCATAAATCCCGCGCCGGACATCTGGGAGATATAGACCTCATCCACATAAATGGCCACCGGGCTTTCTACGTTGGTGGTAAAATCATTATTGGCCACGCCGCGAATGCCGATGGAATAATTGGCTTCACCGTTGGGTTGCAAAGTGCTGACCCCGGCGGCCATGGCGGTAACTTCCTGAGCATTGGTATAGCCCATGGCCTCTAGCTGTTCCCGTGAAAATGCGGTGATGGAAATTCCCACATCCTGTGCGGACTGGGACCGTTTCTGCGCGGTCACGGTCACTTCTTCCATGAGCATTTGGGCCGATGCCGACTGTGCGACGGTGATGATGGCCACCATTGCCGCCCCGGCCAGCAGGCGTGATTTCTTTGATGTTATGGAATCTCTAAATTGTCTGGTCATGTTTTTCTCCCTATGATTATGGTTTTCCCACATTATGTAGAATAACTTTTCACAATGCCCGCGCCAACCTAGACAAAGGGATATATCAAAGCTGATACCTGATACTATAGTATCATAGACGGCTGCTGAGATTGGGAAATACGATGCCAAGGTCTAATTTATTTAATATCCGCGCCCATGTCATACTTGTGGGCAAATGGAAATATAGGGAACCTGTGCAATGACAACAGCAGAAAATATCAGCAATTTAAGCGACACGACCAAAGATTTTATTTCATCCCCCCGCAAGATGCTCCTGAACGGGCAGTGGGTGACATCGGCCAGCGGCAAGATGTTTGACACGCTGGACCCCGCCACGGGGGAGGTCATTGTGCAGGTGGCCGAGGGTGACAAGGAAGATATAGACCGGGCGGTTGCGGCGGCCCGCAAAGCCTTTGATGACGGCCCCTGGCCCGCCATGACCTCTACGGCGCGGGAGCGTTGCATGCACCGGTTGGCGGACCTGATGGAGGAAAATGCCGATATTCTGGCGGAGCTTGAGGCATTGGACAACGGTAAGAATGTTGCCATTGCCCGGGCGGTGGATATTCAGGTTGCCATTGACTTCATCCGTTATATGGCGGGCTGGCCGACCAAAATTACCGGTAATGTCCTGCCCCTGTCGGTGCCCTATGCGCCCGATGCGAAATTTCTGGGCTATACCCTCAGGGAACCTGTGGGCGTTGTGGGTCAGATCATTCCGTGGAATTTCCCGGTTCTGATGTGTTCGTGGAAGCTGGGCCCGGCACTGGCGTCGGGATGCACAGTGGTGCTTAAACCGGCGGAGGAAACACCCCTGACCGCGCTTTATATGGGGGAACTGGTCTGTCAGGCGGGATTCCCGGACGGGGTGGTGAATATCATTCCGGGCTACGGCCATACGGCGGGCGCGGCGCTGACCGTTCATCCGGAGGTGGATAAAATTTCATTTACCGGATCGACCGAGGTGGGCAAGATCATCGTTAAGGCAGCGGCGGATACCATGAAGAATGTCACCATGGAGCTGGGCGGTAAATCCCCGGCCATTATCCTGCCCGATGCGGATCTTGAGGTCGCCATCCCCGGTGCGGCCAGTGCCATATTCTTTAATCAGGGGCAGGTATGCTGTGCCGGGTCGCGCCTGTTTGTGCCGGATAACCTGTATGATGAGGTGATCGCGGGGCTGGCAGAGGCGGCAGATGGTATGAAAATCGGCTGCGGCCTTGACCCGGAAAATATGATCAATCCGCTGGTGTCCCAGATACAGTTTGACCGGGTGATGGGCTATATCGAAAGTGGCCGCGCGGAGGGAGCAGAGGTTGTTGCGGGCGGCGGTCGGCGCGGCGACAAGGGCTATTTTGTCGAACCGACCATATTGGCCAACACCAACCGGGATATGAAAGTGGTGCGCGAGGAGATTTTCGGCCCGGTGGTGTGCGTCCAACGCTATCAGGATATTGACGAGGTCGCCAAACTGGCCAATGATACGGTCTACGGCCTTGGGGCCAGTATCTGGACCCGCGATGTGGGTAATATTATCAATATTGTGCCAAAGATCAGGTCAGGGACGGTTTGGGTCAATTGCCATAATATCCTTGACGTTGTGATGCCCTTTGGCGGCTATAAACAGTCAGGCTTTGGCAAGGATATGGGACAGCAGGCATTAGAAGGTTATCTGGAAACAAAATCCGTCTGTATCATGGCATAGTTTTTTACGTTCTTCTGTGCAACAATAGGAGCAGGAGAAGGATCGTATGACCATCATCAAAAAAGCCGTTTCTTTGTCCCCGGATGAGGATGATGCCGTGGGTGAGCTTTATCAGCAGCTTTGCGGCACGGACGGCGACCCGGCGTTATGTGTGTTTTTCTGTTCACCCAAATATGATCTGGATCGGCTGGAAGCGGCCCTGTCACGGCAGTTCGGGGATATTCCGCTGGTGGGATGTACCACCGCCGGTGAAATTACCCCTCTGGGCTATCGACAGGACAGTATTACGGGGGTTGCCTTTCCGCGCGCCCATTTCAGTATTGTCAGCCGGGCCATTCATAAAATCGGCAATTTTAAAATTCAGGACGGCATTGATGCGGGGGCGGGGCTGGTGGCCGACCTGAAAAAAACCATACCCCATGCCAATGGTCATAATACATTTGCCTTTATGCTCATAGATGGCCTGAGCAATGCGGAGGAACGGGTTGCGGCCTCTATTGGCAGTCAGCTCGGCGATATTCCGCTGGTGGGGGGCTCCACCGCCGATGACTGGGATCTGGAAAATACCAGCCTGTTTTATAAAGGCAGTTTTGCGCGGGATCGGGCGGTGGTTATGCTGATCCATACGGAACTGCCCTTTCAGGTTCATTATACCCATCATTATATTGCCGGTGATGCCCGGGCCGTGATTACAGAGGCTGATCCGGTCACCAGAATAGTCTATGAAATCAACGGCCTGCCTGCAACGCAGGAATATGCCAGGCTGTGCGGTGTGGCCGAAAAAGACCTGTCGATTTCCACCTGCAGCAACCATCCGATCCTGATGAAAATTGGCGGAAAATTTTACTCGCGCGGGGTGGTGGATATAAATCATGAACAACAGAATATCCGCTTTGCCTGTGCCATCGGCAAGGGAGTGGTCTGTGCCATTGCCCGGCCCTCTGACCCGATTGTCAATACGGCGGATTTATTCGCCAAAATCAGGGCCGAAATTGGCCCCCTTGATCTGGTGCTGGGCTGCGACTGTGCGGCGCGTAAAATGATCTGTGAGGAGCAGGGATTGCTGCCTGCCATCTCTCAAATTTATATGGAAAATAATGTTATCGGCTTTGCCAGTTTTGGCGAGCAGTATAATACGATCCATATGAATAATTCTTTCTGTTGCATCGCCATCGGCAGGGGAGAGCCTGATGGGGGATAAACGCCGCCTGAGCGACGAGGAAATCAAGCGACTGATCATGGAAAATGCCCGTCTGAATAAGACGGTACAGGTTTTGATGGACCGGGTGGAACAGGAGATGGATCAGCAGCAGGACAGCTTTACCATCTTTCAGACCGCCATAAAGCTGGAAGAAACCGTCAATCAGCGCACCAATGAGCTGAGCGACCTGAACCGGCGTCTGATGAAAGAATTGAATGAGCGGGAGAAGGTAGAGAAGAAACTGCAAATCGCCAAGAAACAGGCGGAGGAAGCCAATAAAAGCAAGACGAAATTCCTCGCCACGGCCAGCCATGATTTGCGCCAGCCCCTCAATGCGGCCCGCCTGTTCGCCGGGTCTCTGGCGGGCAGTGAATTGAGCGCGGAAAATGCCCGCTATGTGGCCCGGATCGGCAATTCACTGGACGCACTGGACGATCTGCTCAGTATTCTGCTCAATATTTCTCAATTGGATGCGGGCGGCATTATCCCCACCTTCTGTCATTTCAGGCTACAGGATTTTCTGGGCAGCATAGTACCGGATTATATTCAGACGGGGCAGGAGAAAGACCTCAACGTGCGTATGGTGGCCAGCAATCATGTTGTTTACAGTGATCCGCGTCTTCTGGAAACCATATTGCGTAATTTCCTCAGCAATGCCATTCGCTATACCAAGACGGGCGGGGTGGTGGTTGGCTGCCGGGTGCGACAGGGCAAAGTCGTCATTCAGGTGGCGGATAGTGGTATCGGCATCCGGGACAGTCAACTCGAAGGTATTTTTGAGGAATTTATTCAGGTCCATGAGGACCATGCCATCGGCGGGCGCGGTATTGGCCTTGGCCTGTCGATCGTAAAACGTATATCCGCACTTCTGGACGCCCAGATTACGGTCAGCTCCACCTATGGCAAGGGATCCATATTCAATATTATTCTGCCGCAAGGTGACGCAGATAAGGCGGTCAGCCCCTTTACAGCCCGCGCGGCGGACATTGTGGCGGAGAGCAGCCTTGGTGGTCGCATTATCGCGGTCATTGATAATGACGAGGATGTGTTGGACGGGATGAAGGCCCTGCTGGGGAAATGGGGCTGCGCTACGGTCACGGATATTTCCGCCGATGGGGTTTTGGCCCAGCTTATCGAGCAGGATCAAACGCCGGATATTATCATAGCCGATTATCACCTGAACGGGGATGATACCGGTATTGACGCCGTGGCGGAAATCCGGGCGGAATTCTCAGACCCTATCCCTGCTATTATTATCACCAGTGACCGGGACAGTGGGTTGGTGGATGTGCTAGAGGCAAAAGAACTGCCCCTTATTTACAAGCCGGTGGTGGCCGCACGCTTGCATGCCCTGATCCGTCACCTGATTTAAGTTTCGTGTTTTAAAGATACTTGCGGCTAAAATTTTCATAATGTATAACGAACACAAAAGGGCAGGTTCCAATCTTGATATAGCTCTTCTAAAAAATAAAGCAGGTAATAACAAATAATATAAGATTGAATATTTCATGGAAGATTCGACATCAACAAGCCCTATATGCCCGGAAGGACGTATTTCCAAACCTACTAAAACGCGGGATGGGCGTCTCATTATTAATATATCATCTTATATTCCATTTTACCTTTTAGTCTTAAACAACGCCCTGTCACGTGGATCATCCCAATATTATATTGATACTTTTGGAATCGGCATTGTTGAATGGCGGGTCATATCGATGTTGGCCATCGAACCCCGCATTCCAGCATCCACCATCTGTCAGATACTTTCCCTCGATAAAGCCTCCACAAGCCGTGCGTTAAAACGTCTCCATGACCTTGGCCATCTGGATTTTGAAGCTTCCAAAGCTGATACCCGCCGGAAAATATGGTGGTTGAATGCCAAAGGATACGAACTCCATGACAGGCTTATTGTCGTCGCCCTTAAAAGGGAGAGTAAGCTAATCAAGGGTATTGATCCTGAGGACCTTGAAACGCTTTTGAAAGTCATGAGAATAATGAAGGATAATATAGATCATTTCTCATATAAAAATGCATGAGAAATGTCCGTAATCTTATCTTAAATCCTTAATTCGATTTGCTTTAAACTCTGTTTTGGCCAAGACACCAAGTGGTAATACTTCAACATTGACCCGAACTTCACACCGGGTTTGAATTTCCAATGCGACCTTATCTGCCACCTCTGCATCGGCATGTTCCACCCTGATATTCATAAGGTCAAGGCCCGCGTCATCCGTGATAATCACCACCTCATATTCATCCCCTATACCCTCCACAGCGCGGACAGCTTCTTCGATCTGGGTTGGATACATCTTTATGCCGCGAAGATTTATGAGATCATCCACCCGCCCCGAGAATGCCCCTACTGCGCGCACATGACTGCGCCCGCAGGAGCATATATCATGGTTAAAAACTGTATAATCTCCAACGAGAAAGCGAAGCTGCGGGGAACTTTCAGAATTTAAATTTGTACAGACGGTCAGCCCCCGTTCCCCGGAACGCACTGTTTGATTGTTATAGGGGTCGATTAGTTCCCAGACCTGAATATCTTCCATCAGATGAGTGGTGATTGATGTCTCGTCTTCTGCTGAGGATGTACAGGAATAACCGCCACTATGGGGGGAGGCCTCCGTGCAGCCATAAAATTCCACAAGCTTCGCCCCCCAGAGCTCTTCTATTCGTTTGCGTGTATTTGGTATGCCACTGGCAGGTTCGCCGCCAACAAATACAAGGCGAATTGAGCTTGCGGCAGGATTTAGCCCTTTTCCCTGCATTACACGTCCTAAATGCAGGGCGTAAGACGGCGTACAAGTCAAGACCGTAGGTTTGAAACGATCAATTATATCTGCCCGGGCACGACTGTTCATACCGCCACCGGGAATCATGCCCATGCCCATTTTCTCCAGAGCATATTGAACGCCCCAGGCAAAAACATGGGGACCATAACCTGAACAAATAAACATGGTATCATTAGATCGCATACCCATGGCGTATAAAGCACGTGCATTGGCCCATGACCAATACTCCCGGTCTATTTGCGAATAACGGCAAACACGCGGGACACCTGTGGTGCCGGAAGAAGAAAACATCATCCAACCCCTTTGCTGCCACAATTCTGAATCCATGGTGCTATAGGTTCCGTAAGGCGGGTTAGCGGCGGCATCTTCCATCATCTCAGATTTATCCACGACCGGCCATTTGGCAAGGTCGTCCACCGAAGATATATCAGTCGGTGCCAGTCCAAGACGGTCAAAGCGTCGCCGATAAAAGGGGCTGTTTTCATATAAGAACGGTGCTACCGCCTTGATTTTTTCATTCTGGACAACCCGTAACTGGTCGCGTGAAATGGTGTCCAGTTCCGGCGACCAATATTTTTCCGATCCGGGGCCATCGAAGTCCAATCTGAATTTTTCCAGTGTTTCCAGCCATTTAATCCGGGTCTCTACCTGCCTGTCTTTACTCATAATGCCTCCTGATAGTGGTTTATATCCCTTGAGTGTTTAGATATTGTGGGCTGTGAATGTATCTGCTTTGACTGTAAAAGAAGGAAGATAGAAATTTTTTGCTTTCTTCAATGGACATGATTTATAGCCTACGACATCAATCTGATTACCCACTTCAATATTAGCTGACGGCAGTGACCAAAGCATACGAGGGCGAGACGTTGCAGAGGTTAATGTCTCTTCCAGACTTAGCCCTGCTGCGAGAAAGTGAAGAAGCTCGTCAATCAGCGCCCTGCCGTGGTCAACCCCGTAACTGCCCGCATCTGACCCGGCAACCAGAAGAACCCCTAACGCCTGGGCAATTTTGACATGCTGATAATGGGAGTCGATGATTTTTCGCAAATTTCCAACCGTACTTTCATCCCAGCCTGCATATTCTGGATGTTTCCACTGGAAATACACAGGAGAAAAAGTCGGAACCCAGGCAATTTGATGTTCCGCCATTTTCTCCAGAATTTCTTTATTCATAAAAAAGCCATGTTCAATAGAATCCACACGCGCCTTGACCGCAAGCTCAAGTCCGGCCAAACCGCTACAATGGGCGAAGGTCTGCATCCCCTTGGCATGGGAAATATCTACAAGCGCAGACAGTTCCTCTAGAGTGAACTGTGGGTCCCCTTTGACCTCACCAGCCTTGAAATCAATAATGCCGGTCAGGATAATTTTGAGGTCGTTACTGTCGCGGGCTATTTCCCCGACGGTTGTATCCGCGTGCCTAATATCGACTAAATCCCGGGCAATGAACCCCCCATAGCGCTTTGGTTTCTTTATACCGAAGCCAGGGGACCTGATCGTTAGAGGAATGTCATTGTCATTCAACAATTCATTCCGAGTGGCGTGGTTCACCCCGAATTTATCGCCCGCATCACGGAATAGGGTAATTCCCGCCTTAACGGTTTTGGATATGTTAGACTGAGCAGTGGCCATCATATTTTCAAAATCAGATTTCTGATAATCGGAACGGGCCTTAAAATTCAATTCCGCACCATCAAGAAAAACGTGAACATGAGCATCAACCAATCCCGGCATAAGAAAGGACGTTTCCAAAACGTCATTCTCCTCTACATTCAATCGGAGCCGTATATCTTCTCCATTCAGAATAGCCGCAATATACCCGCGATGAATTTCAATTAGATATGGCCCGTTCCGGTGAATTGAAACACCATCAAAGTAGGCCGCTGTTTTGATTAAACGCAGGCTCATTTTCACCCTGCCTTGTAGAATTTTCGGATACATCTCAGGGCTTCTATTCCCGAGAGACCCAGCACTTCGGTAAAAATCTTGTACACATAGTTATCTTCGGGCAAAGGGCCATACTCTTTCCAGGGGGTTCCAAGCAGAAAATCAAAACCAAGAGGGTTTGCCATCGTCAAGAATGCGTTTTCAAGCTGAAGTTTTAAACGCGAACCGTCGGCCGCTTTAGCCGGTAATTGCTGGCCAATATTGGAAAGCCCCCCCATAATATGCACCCCCTGCATATCCGGGTCTTCCCCAATTAAACGAATGCCTTCAATCGCCATTTTGGTTAGCCCCTCCGTATCCGCTGCAAGGGCGCTTACGGACACATCAACTATCAAATCCTCTTTGTTAAAATCATATTCACTTTCCATGACGGTATTCACCATTCGCTGAGCCGTTTCAAAAACTTCGCAAGCTAATTTATTTGGCTTGCCCCGGCCATCTTCCATTCTTTCCGAAGCCATGAGGATGACTTTAAAGGGCATGATATTCGCTAATTCCAACATCTCCCAACGTGTTTCCGCTATGGAATTAACGATTGGTTTTCGCCCTTTGGCTTTTTCAATATCATATGTCTTCAAGCAGAGTTCCTGCACCTCAACATTGGGAAAATCAAATGATAGAGGAATGTCTACAACCGCCTGAATAGACAGTATGACCTCTTTTAGGAAATCCGGATCATCCTTGGATCGCCGCCCACAATTGACATTTAGATAAGCTGCCCCGGCATTCGCTTGCCTGATGGCCAATTCTTGTATCCCTTTAAAATCATCATTGGCAAATAAAGTTTCGGTACTTTTGAAACCGGGGTTAATCCGTTCCCCGATAATGGTAAGATTTGAAAAAGTCATACTGTTTCCATTCCGTCGCTCTGTTTCAATCCGTCTATTTGATTTTGCTTCCTGTAATCGAAGTTTATCCGGTCAATGAAAGCTGTCATAAATGCCTTCTGGCCGGAAAGTTCCAAATAGGATGTGGTCTTTGCTAATGTACGTGCCTGCAGTCTTTGTTCTTTGGAAACCAGAGCCAAACGCGCCCCTTTACCGGCGGCATTTCCCACTTGTTCAAAACGATCCAGAGGGATAGAGGGCAGTAGCCCAACAGCGATGGCATTTTTAATATTGAGGAAATTCCCAAAGGCCCCCGCGACGATGACACGCTCTAACGCTGTTTCTTTTTGCCCGATTTCTTTGAGCAGCATGTCAATACCTGCGCGGATCGCCGCTTTTGCCAGTTGCACGGCCCGAATATCATCTTGAGAAAAGCTGATCTGCCCTTCTATGCCGTCTAATTCTTCAATAATTATAAATTCAAGCCTGTCATCACGGGATCTGACTTTGGGGTTAGTGATATTTAATCGGCCTCGATGATTAATCACGCCATTCCGGTATAATTCAGCAACCATATCCAAAACCCCAGAACCGCACAGACCTATAGGTGATCCATTTTGTATGGTTTTCAGTGTTAACGCGTTTCCATCAATTTGAACGGCCTCAATAGCCCCTTCAGTCGCGGACATGCCAAAGCTGATTTCACCACCTTCCAGAGCAGGGCCCGAGGGACATGAAACCGAAATAATCCGATCCCCGTCCACAATAGAAATTTCTGTGTTGGTGCCTATATCCACGATAATCGACAGCCCCTTGCGAAGAGAGGATAGGGAGGTTAAAAGTGCCATCACATGGTCGCTTCCGACAAACCCTGCAATAATTCCGGGAAAATGAATTGTGGCGTAAGGCGCTGATGTGAGGCCAATATCCCGTGCCTTTATGTCCAGATCCTGACAAGTTGCGGGCACAAATGGTGCTTTACCTAATTGTTCAATATCAAGGCCGATAAGAAGGTGATGCATCACGGTATTACCCGCAATCACCATTTCCGCAACTATATCATCAGCATGTACCTCATTGGCGCAAAGTTCCTGCACAATATTATTGATTTCATCAACGACCGTTTTTTGCATGAGCTTCCTGACATCACAGTCCCGCGCCGCCCGGGCCAGCCGGGTCATAATGTCACCCCCAAAAGATACTTGCGGGTTCCCGGTACTATTAGCTGATAGCACTTCACCAGTTTCAAGATTGACTAGAAAACCAACAATATTAGTGGTTCCCAGATCAACAGCAATGCCATAAGCACGGCTATTGCAAGGTCCAATACCTATGACCTCATCCCCCCGCATATAGACCTTGATATCCCAATTCCATCTGCGCAAAGAGCGGCTGAGGTCTCTCAATAGCCCGAGGTCAATCCGCTCAATCGGGGGGGCCGTTTTATCTCTGTTAAGGGCCTGCAAAAGACGTTCCCAATCAGCATCACCCTCTATTTCTGACGGTTCAAGTTTAATAAGCTTGCTGCGCACCAGCGGATCCGGCGGAAGCTGGTCACGTTTTTTAATGACAATCAAATGCCGTGACTTAATCAATAGGGACCGGCGCGGTATATGCACGGTACAATCAGTGATTGGAACAAATTTACAGGAACGCCGCCACCCTCTGCTTAGCTGCATATCATCGAAGAGTTTTTTTTCGTCAGGCGTTGCCGCCGGAACTTTACCTGAAACGATACGTACAGCGCATGATTTACATGTACCCTCACGACCACAGGTGGTTGCGATGGCTAACCCCTTACGCTGTGCCGCTTCATTGAAATTCTCACCCGGATAACATTCTATAATTTTATCACAGTCTTGAACCTTAATTTGGACAGGGACCGTATTTTCTTTCATCACAGCATCTCCCCGCTGGACGTAAGCCGATTGTGGCAACGGTCACGGGCGCGGCAAGACCGGCATTCATCTGCTTGCGTCCAACGGGGCATATGTTTCCCAAGACCCGTCACAAATGACAGAGACTTATCCGGGTGCATCATCGTCCCGGTTCTCATTTCTACACCTAATTTATCGGCTGATGCCGTTTTGCACAGCATTTGCTGCTGTTCGACCTCAAACCCCAATACGCCCGGGCTTAAGGAACTGCTTGCCTCTAAATTACGGCAAGCGGCTTCCTTTCTGATTTTCGTTCTGGCCTTTAAGGCAACTTTACTTACGGCAATATTACCGATCTCATTTAGGATGAACGCTTCCAAGGCCCTCTTTTTAGCAAATAGTTCGTTGACATTCTGCTCAAGACCATCACCGATAGTACAGACTGCAAATGCAAGTTCTTTTGCCGTTGGTATCTTTTCAACGATTAATGGAGCGTGCAGGTTAAGGCCACCATCCAAAAATATTTCTGCCCCCACAAGGGCTTCTACGCGCTTTACCCGATAGATAAAAGAAGGGGAAATCATTCCCTTTCTCTTCACCATTTCCAGAAGATCCGGAATCAACGTAGCAATGCGGTTCCCAATATTTCCAGGCCTTTGAAGCGATGGAACTTTCGTCATATCTTCCAACTTCACAGAAATTCGGGGGATGGAAACATTCATGGCTGGTCATCCGTTCCCATACTTATGGGTTGCGTCGAACATTGCCTTGACATTTTCTATTAAGGCTTCATCCGGCACGCCAATACCACCGTCAAGGATAAAGCCACCGCCTTTGCCAACTACTTGAATTAATGTCTTGCAATATTCATCTACTTCTTCTGGCGTTCCCGTATTCAATAGCGAGGGCGGTACATTGCCGCGCAGACAAGTGACATTCCCGAGAATCTCCTTGGCCTTGAAAAGGTCGCCTCTTTCAAACCAGTAGATAGCTTTTCCTGCTGGAATATCGCCGATCAACTCCATTCGGGAAGTGCAATCACCTTCCCACAGGAGCAATGGGTTTAACCCTGCATCAATCAAACCCAGAATTACTTTTTTGAACGGCGGCCAGAAAAAAGTTTTAAAATGGTCCTCGGACATCAACCCGTCAAAAGCCCAATGGACAGGGATAAAAACTGTTTTACAGGGCTGGCGTTCAGATTGCGCAACGGCGCTGCGGACAATGAAAACGGCGGCTTTATCCATTGCTTCCAGAAAGAGGTCCGCCTTGCGATACATATCCATCATCACCCCTTTTGATCCCCGGAAGTAATCGGCGAAATAATCAAAGGGGGAAATTGCGCTGGCTCCTTGGGCAAGAGGGAAACCTGCATCTCCCATCTCACGGGCAAAAGCCATCGCTTTGCTCAACATCGCCTGCATTTCATCACCGGCTCTTGCCATCGCCTGAAAGGATTCCACAACGGCAGGATTGGAAAAATAACGCGCCCCTAACACAGATTGAATATAGTAATGCCCCGGGAATGATGGCAGCTTGCCGAACCCTTCACAAACACCTGAGATACGCGGCAAATATTTGGTAAGATAAAAACCTGTCGGATCGAATATATATTCTTCATATTCTTTCGCCGACATATATTCCTTGTCAAGGAACTGGTAGGAGACATTGGGGTCGGTACCATGGCCCGGCCATTCCAGCTGTTTATAGTCCATTGCCTCCATAGAAGGCCCCAAGGCAATTATCGGGTGCGGTAATGAAAAACTGTCCGGTTGGAAATCATTGAGAACTTTCCTGACTATCGCCGATAGCTTGTCATAATCATACATAATATCCCGGCAGGTGACACCGCCGTATTTAGCGTACCAAAACATAGAGTAAAATACTGATGGCACCCTGTCGGTTTCTTTCAGTGAAATGGCATCCTGCACACGCTTATGGCGTTCGGCATAAAGCTCTTTTGCGTCATAATCCACATCAGACGTCATGCCGCACCGCCGATCCATTCGTTACATAAAGATACAGCTTCCATGGCATTTTTGCCAAAGGCATCTGCGCCGGTATAGTTTGTTACCTGCTCATCTATCTGGCCGCCACCAATCATAATTTTTACTTTATCCCGCCAACCGGCTTCTGCAATGGCTTCAACAGTTTCCTTCATGGAATCAAAAGCAAGGGTGAGAAATCCGCTAAGGGCGACCACTTGGGGCTGATTTTCTTCGATGGCATCAATGAATTTCTCGATCGGCACATCAATACCCAGATCAATGACCTTGAATCCATTTAATTCCAGCATGAAAGTAACAATGTTTTTGCCAATATCATGTAAATCACCGTGAACCGTACCAAGAACAATCGTACCAAGGGTTTCCGGCTCTTCGCCGCCAGCCTGATCCATCAAAAGAGGTTTGACGATTGCGCCGATTTGTTCCAGCATATCGCCTGCCATCATCAACTCCGGGAGGAAATATTCCTGTTTTTCAAACCGTTCTCCGACAATATCCATCGCAACACGGCACAAGCGCAGCACTTCCAGAGGATCTACACCTTCTGCAAGCATTTGGTTTGCCAGATCAATGGCTTTTTCCTCGTCCATCTCTGCTATAGATTTGACTAATTCGTCAGCTTTATTTCCCATAATTCTCTCCGATTACTAAAGATGTTATAATCATCATTTCCTGCCCTGTTTCACCGGAAGGGTGACAGTGGCTGCCATATTCAGTTTTCTTTCATGCCGCCCCCGCAAGCCGGACTCTTCAAGGATTTCTGGCACTATTTCTTCGCAGCGATGAGCCATGATATGTACGCCTGCAACGCCTTTAATCTTGATAATTTCGCGGATCAGTTCGATGCATATCTGTTTGCCTTCCAGCTTTGGGTTTTCGGTGGTTTGCATTCTCTTGATAATATTTTTCGGGATGTTAACGCCGGGCACATTTTCATTCATCCAGTTGGCTGCTTTCAGGGAAACCAACGGCCCGACACCAACGAGGATATATGCCCGATTATGAAGGCCTAATGCCCTGACTTTACGCATGAAATCTCTAAGAGCATTAATATCGAAGCAATATTGTGTTTGTATAAAATTAGCGCCGGCTTCTATTTTTTTTGCCATGTGAACAGCCCGAATATCGAAAGGCGGGGCAAAGGGGTTTGCTGCGGCCCCTAAAAATATATTTGGTGCCGACTTCAAATACCGGCCCGACAGGAAACGGCCTTCGTCGCACATTCCCCGAACCGCCCCCAATAATGATGTGCTATCCAGGTCAAACACAGGCTTGGCACCCGGATGATCACCATTTTCCACGCCGTCACCGGTAAGGCACAAGAGGTTTTCAATGCCTAAAGCTGCTGCCCCCAAAATATCCCCCTGTAGCGCAATACGATTGCGGTCTCTGCAAGTTGCCTGCAATATTGGTGTATAACCCTCTTGTTTTAAAAGGACCGCCGCCGCAAGGCTGGAAAGATGACAATTCGCATTGGACCCATCGGTAATATTTATGGCATCAACCATATTGCCAAACAGGCGGGCGCGGGAAAGTATATCCTCTGGGTTAGATGAATCGGGCGGGGACAACTCAACAGTAACAACAAATTCGCCCTGCCGGAGTTTTTCTTCCAGTAAACCCCTTCCTCTGGCGTGTTCCTGTTTGCAACTTTTCTTCTTGGCCTGTCCTTTATTAGAGAAGTCGCTCACTGCGGATAGTTCTTTTTGAGCCACCCGCAACCAGGATGATCGTCCGAATTTATTATAATGTACGGGCCTTTGCTGGCGGCCAATGGCTGCGCCAGACCCCATCCTTGATGCGCCCTCCCAGGCATTTACCCACGTACATTTTATTGTTTTATCCAGTTCACAACTTCCGTCCGGCCGCACGCCGCCACAAGGCCCGTTGCGAAGACTTTTTCGACAGGTCATGGGACACGCCATACCAGTGCTCATCAATGTGCATTCACCGCACATATGGCAGCCGAAAAAGAATTTTTTTGCTCTGGATTCAATGAAGGCAACCGGTTTTTCCAAACGATGAAAACCAACGGCCTTAAATAGGGGCCCGCAGAAAACCAGCACGCGTTCAAAGGAACGATAAAGACGTTCTATGGCTCCTGCATGCCTTATGACCCAATGTCGAACTAAAGTCATTTTCAGCCTTACCTTCGGTCAGATCAATTCCTGTCATATTGAGTCTGAGTAGGGGATATTACATCCCACTATACGTGTTGTCATATCAACTCATAGGATAATGCATGGTTTGTGTTGTTATGTCAATACATTAGAATCTAATTATGGTTGGCTGACACCCGGGTAAAAAAAGATGTCCGTATTAGGGTCTTTTTACAGATCAAGAACCAAACGGTCCCCCTTGCAACCGGAACAGCAAATCATCATGCTTTCATTCGATGTTCTTTCTTTTTCTGTCAGTACAGAATCACGATGATCAGGCTCGCCTTCAACCACGTCTACTTCACACATACCACAGGCCCCTTGTTCGCATGAAAATGGCACCTCAACACCATGCTCTAAAAGTGTATGTAAAATAGAAATGCCCGGTTGAACATCCACCTTAATTCCGGAAACCGCGAGTTCAACAACATATCCTCCGGTCAAAGCGGCGTCTTCTTTAGATGAAAAATATTCTACATGAACTTGGGGTTTGGGATAATTAACCACTGTCTTTTCAAAGGCGTTCAACATTGGTGCCGGGCCACAACAATAAAAATGTGCTTCGGCAGGCGCCGAATTGACAATCTCCTGTAACGGCAAGAAATCCCCTTTGCGTTCATCATCGAAATATAAATGTACATTTTTATTATGCTTAAAGAGCGATAGAAAAAGGGCATCCTCGCGGCTACGGCACGAATAATGCAATTCCCATGTCGTGTTTAGGTCTTCAAGCTGCTCCATCATGCAATATATTGGCGTGATGCCAATTCCGCCCGCAATCAACACCGTGTGAGCCGCATCTTTTTTAAGTTCGAAGTGATTGATCGGTGGTGTAATTTCCATAATCATGCCAACCTTGAAATTCTCATGAATATAAGAAGACCCGCCCCGACTTTGGGCGTCAAGTTTTACACCAATCGTATATGTGGCCATTTTTTCCCCGGCATGAATTAAAGAATATTGACGTTCAATTCCACTGGGAAGAAGAATACTTATATGTGCCCCTGCCTCGGCTCCGGGCAGCACGCCTCCGTCAAGGGGTGAGAATACATACAGATATATATCGCGGGCACCATAATGAATAGCAGTCAACCGCACTTTAATATGTGAATTTTTACCAATATTATCACCTGCCACTAAATTATACTCCTGTTCTCTTTCTGTATATCAGCCCTTGGTATGACCTTAAATATATTAGTTGTCATATCAACTCAATATACATAATTTACCTATAAAATAAACTAAAATATCTCAAATTATGATTTCCACATGATAATATTCTGCCAATCTCTTTGGCTAACCAAATGGATTATATGGGGAATTTTCAATTATAAAAGTGATAAAGGCTCATAATATTTTCCCATGATGACGGATATGATCTTCCATAAAAGTCTGGATGAAAAAATATCCATGATCATAACCTGCATGGCGTCGCAGGATGAGTTTTTGATCCACGGCAGAGCAGGCTTCTTCAAACAAATGAGGCTTTAGCTGCGCCTCAAGGAACGGGTCGTCCAACCCCTGATCGATCAATATCGCCGGGCGTGATGTTACGTTGCCCGATTTCTTCATTAGCTCCGTGGCGTCATGTGCGCTCCAAAGCGCGGGGTCCTGTCCCAGATAGTTGCCCAGAGCCTTATGTCCCCACGGGCACTGGCTCGGCGCGACAATAGGGGCAAAGGCAGAAACAGATTTATATATATTCTGATGTTTAAGATATAGAGTTAACGCCCCGTGACCACCCATCGAATGACCAAAAATACCCTGACGTGTCCCATCCACCGGAAAATTATCAACGATCAAGCCATTCAACTCACGGCTGATATAACTTTCCATTTGATAGTTCTTATCCCAGGGGCTTTCAGTAGCATCCACATAAAAACCCGCCCCTTTGGCAAAATCCCAGGATTCCTCATCAGGCACATGATCCCCGCGCGGAGAGGTATCCGGCGCGACTAGTATAAGCCCGCATTCCGCTGCGGCTTTATATGCTCCGGCCTTGGTGGTAAAATTATCCTCCGTACAGGTTAAACCCGCAAGATAAGTCACTACAGGCAGTTTTTTGCCCACGGCCCCCGGCGGCGTAAAAACCGTAAAGCGCATGTCACAATTAAGCACATCCGATGTATGTTTGAAATATGAGAGCTTTCCACCATAACAGCCATGTTCCGATATTTTTTCCATGGTCAATAGAGCACGACACTGCGGATACTTTCGCCGGAATGCATCAGATCAAAGGCCTTATTGATATCTTCCAATGGCATGGTATGGGTGATCAGGTCATCAATATTGATCTTGCCGTCCATATACCAGTCAACGATCCTTGGCACATCGGTGCGGCCCCGCGCACCGCCAAAGGCACTGCCCCGCCAGACCCGCCCGGTGACCAGCTGAAAGGGCCGGGTGGAAATTTCCTGACCCGCCCCGGCAACCCCGATAATGATGCTTTCGCCCCAGCCCTTATGGCAACATTCCAGCGCTTGTCGCATGGTATTCACATTACCAATACATTCAAAACTGTAATCAGCCCCGCCATTTGTCAGGTCCATGATGGCTTCAATCAGGTCCGGCGTTTTTTGCGGATTGATAAAGTCGGTCATGCCGAATTTTCGGGCCATGTCTACCTTGCTCTCGTTAATGTCGATGCCAATAATTTTATTGGCCCCGACCATACGCGCGCCCTGTATGACATTCAGGCCAATACCGCCCAGCCCGAAAACCACCACATTGCTGCCCGGTTCCACCTTGGCATCAAACGCCACCGCCCCGACCCCGGTGGTGACCCCGCAACCGATATAGCAGACCTTGTCAAAGGGCGCATCTTTACGAATTTTCGCCAGCGCGATCTCCGGCAAAACCGTATGGTTGGAAAAGGTCGAACAGCCCATATAATGCAGGATCGGGGTGCCATTCAGGGAAAAACGGCTGGTGCCATCGGGCATCAGACCTGCGCCCTGCGTCGTGCGAATAGACTGGCACAGGTTGGTTTTTGGATGCAGGCAATAATCACATTCCCGGCATTCCGGCGTATAAAGCGGGATTACATGATCCCCCACCGCCAGCGATTTTACCCCCGCGCCAATTTCCACAACCACCCCGGCACCTTCATGGCCCAAAATGGCGGGGAAAGCACCTTCCGGGTCATCGCCGGACAGTGTAAAGGCATCCGTATGGCAAATGCCCGTGGCTTTCAGCTCCACCAGAACCTCGCCGGCCTTTGGCCCCTCGAGGTCAACCGTTTCAATACTCAAAGCTTCTCCGGCTTTAAAAGCTACCGCCGCGCGTGTTTTCATGATGTGATCCCTGTATTAAATTATAAACTATGTGAAATATATTATGACAATATACAGCTAATATGTCATGGGCCTCAGTATTGTTTATTTTATTTCTTCAAAAGGCAGGCCCACATATTGCTCGGCAATAACCCGTCTTCCTGCTTCTGATGATAAGTAATAATCAATTTCAGAAGTGTACATCTTATCCTCAAAATCGGACGTTTCCTCAAATTTATGCAACATGTTGCTCATCCACCACGAAAATCTCTCGCCGTTCCAGATCCGGCGCAGGCAAATCTCTGAATATTTCTCTATCAACTCTGTTTTATCCTCCCCATGAGCTTTGGCCCCATAAACTTTGGTCAGGATTGTATATAGGGTATAGACATCACTGGCCGCCGTGTTAAGCCCCTTGGCCCCCGTAGGCGGCACAATATGTGCCGCATCGCCCAACAGGAACAATCGGCCATATTGCATGGGTTCTGCGACAAAACTGCGCATGGGGGCTATGCTTTTCTCAAGGGACGGCCCCGTCACAAGCTTTTCCGCCAAGTCATCCGGCAGGCGACGTTTTAGCTCTGTCCAAAATCTATCATCACTCCAATCCTCTACCTTGTCATCTTTACCAACCTGAATATAATAACGGCTTCGGGTCTGGGAACGCAGGCTGCATAATGCAAAACCGCGTTCATGCCGGACATAAACCAGTTCGGGATTAACCGGCGGCGTATCGGACAACAGACCGAGCCACCCCCCCGGATATAACTGTTCATATTCGGTGATACAATCTTCAGGTATGCTTTTCCTTGAGACCCCGTGGAACCCGTCACAACCCGCAATATAATCACATTCAAGTTTATAGGATTTGCCGTCCTTCTCATATGTGACATAGGGTTGCTCTTCCAACATGTCATGGGGCTGAACATTGCTCACCTCGTAATGTGTAGTCTGATTTGAATTGGCGCGAGCTTCCATCAAATCTCTGGTCAGTTCGGTCTGGCCGTAAACGATGACCGTGTCACCACCTGTCAGGCCCTTCAGGTCGATACGTTCCCGGCGCCCATTGACAACAATTTCAACGCCGTCATGGACTTCACCGTCACTATCCATACGTGCCCCGACACCAGCCTCACGCATTAAATCCGCGAAGCCCTGTTCCAGAACGCCAGCCCGTATTCGGCCTAAAACATAGTCCGGCGTGACCCGCTCCAAGACGACATTATCAATATCTTTTTTATGCAATAACTGTCCCAGCAAGAGGCCGGAAGGGCCCGCGCCGATGATGGCAACCTGTGTTTTCATGTCATATCTCCTCATTTCGAACCACATTATTTAAGCTATTAAATTATAGGGTTTCCGCCGAAAGAGAAATGGACAGAGTAGATTATAAATTGTATATTTAGAACATTATGAAAAATATCCCAAATTACATACTCTATGGGGACGACGAATCCGAACTTTTTACGGATTATCTCCATATCGAATCTATCAGAGCGCGTAGTCAACATCACGGGTGGAAATTTCGGCCACATCAGCATCATAATTTATACCAATTTTTCTATATAATAAAAGGGGGTGGGCGTGCCCTTATTGAAGGGCGGGAAAAAACACTGGCTGATAATATAGTCATTGGGATTCCACCGATGACTATTCATGGTTTTAATTTTCAGCCTGATACAAAAGGCTGGGTCCTGACTATTCCAGACGTATATCTCCAAAATATTCTAAAAGATAATCTATTACTTTTGGAACATATCAGTCAGCAGATGGTATCCCATTGTGAAAATGTCTCTTTGCAAAAGGATCTCCAATATCTTTTCACCTCTATATCAACAGAACATGCCGAAATGAAATCAGCCTATGGGTTGACTTTGCGTTGTCTGGCAACTGTGTTAATCACCAAAATTTCCAGATTGCGGCCCCATAAAGAAAGTCAGTCAAGTGAGGCAACATCACAAAAACAAATTCTCCTGCGCAAATTTCAAAACCTGATCAATATAAAATTCCGTGAGCGGCTATCCGTGGCGGAATACGCCTGTGAACTTAACATCACACCGACACATCTAAACCGTATCTGCCGGGCAATTCTTGATATGTCTGCCTCGGAATTACTTTATGAACGATCGTTGCTGGAAGCCAAAAGATTATTGATCTATACCTCCATGACCGTTGCAGAAATTTCTTATGAATTAGGCTATTGTGACCCTGCCCATTTCTCAAAGTTTTTTCACAATAAAATTAATCAGAAACCATCTGACTTTCGCAAGGGTTTTACATAGTAAATCAATGTCTGCCTGGCACTAATCGCAAAATTACAAATGTGGAAATAAGCAAAGGTATGCCAAGTACGGAAAAAAGTTCCAGCCTGCTCCATTCTGCCTCAATCAATATCCCTGCCGTTATTGGTCCCAGCACCGCGCCAAATCGTCCGACCCCGATGGCCCAACCGGTTCCGGTTGTCCTGATCAAGGCGGGGAAAATGTCAGGCACTTGTGTATATAGGCCAATCATTGACCCAAATATAAAAAATCCCATAAAGAAAATGAAGAATAACATCATATCCATATTGGTAGAGATCAGGCCAAATCCGATCATAGAGACCACACATAATACCATATAGCTTGCGGTTAATTTCAACGATGAAAAAATAGCTGATAAATAACCCAGCGCAACAGCCCCGACAATACCACCGATATTCATTATTATGCCACTGCCGATACCGCCCACTTCACCGGCCCCCAACTCAGCCATAATTTTGGGCGTCCAGCTTAAAAGGAAATAAAACGTAAACATCACCATGAAGAAACATGTCCATAGCGAGAATGTACGCATCCGCAAGTCAGGTGAGAACATGGCAAAAATACTTATTTTCTCTGTCCTGACGGCATCACCTTCTTTCTCCAGTGACAACAATGCTCTCTGTCCGGTTTTTATGTATATTTTGTTAACTTTTTCCAACGCCCCCTTCGGCCTCTTTTCAAGCAGGAAAGTCAGAGATTCAGGCAATCCGATCAAGACTACAGGTATCATTATTGTAGACATAGCCGCCCCAAAGAAAAAGATTGCCCGCCAATCATACAAAGATACCAAATATGCCGCAAAAGCACCCCCGATAGTCGCTCCGATAGGATAGCCCGTTTGCATGATGCTAACCGCTAATCCACGCCATTTATCCGGTGAGTATTCTGCAACAATAGTATTCAAACTCGCCAACATTCCCCCTATGCCGATCCCTGTAAAGAGGCGTGTAAGTGCCATTTGGTTAAAGTCTTGGGATATTGCTGAACCAAACATGCCTATACTCATAATGCCAAGGCAAAGAAGAATGATAGCGCGCCGACCAATTTTGTCCGCCATAGGGGCCAGAAGAAAAGAACCAAGAACCATTCCAATCAGGCCAGAACTCAATAGATAACCAATATCTATGGCGCTCACCTGCCATTCAACCGAAATTCCCGGTGCCGCAAAGGCGATGGCCAATACATCAAACCCATCCAGCATATTAATTGCCATACAAATTATGATGGCTTTTGCCTGAAAGCTTGAAACACGTTCATCTGGATTGTTTTTTTCCATTATACCCCTTAGCCCTATATTATTTATTTGACAGCAACATGGTCCCG
Organism: Alphaproteobacteria bacterium; assembly: GCA_013152755.1. Classification (GTDB taxonomy): domain Bacteria; phylum Pseudomonadota; class Alphaproteobacteria; order Sphingomonadales; family Emcibacteraceae; genus Paremcibacter. The sequence continues at coordinate 3,599 of JAADFR010000138.1, read as the reverse complement.
GCCCCGGTATTGGAGATGGGGATATGGTAATTACGGTGGAGTTCGGTGACCTTTCCGGTCAGCGCGCCGCGCATGGCAAGCCACATGTTAAGCTCAACCCCCTGCGCCCCGGCAATTTCCACCAGATCCCGAATGGAATATTCAAGCAGATCTTCCGGCTGATTAACGATTTTGTCCATGCACATGATGTCGAATTCTTTGTTGATCAATCCGGCGCGCTGTCCATCTAACTGGTGAGACAGGCCCCCGGTTCCCAACACAACCACTTTCAGGTCTTTCTCATAGGACAGTACTGCCTTGCCGATGGACCGCCCCAGATCAAAACAACGCTTTGGTGATGGCATGGGGTGCTGCTCACAATTGATCACCACGGGAATGACCTTCATATGACTGTAGTTATTACCCGGCCACATCAACTGCATGGGCACGGTCAGGCCGTGATCAATACCCAGTTCCTGGCAGATGGTAATATCAAATTCGTCTTCCACCAGCTCATTACAGATATGCCATGACAGACCCTCATCACCGATCACAGGCGGAATGGTATCAATGCCCCAGCCTTCATCATAGCTGATATATTCTGCCGCCGCCCCGACAGCAAAAGTTGGTTTCTTATCCAGAAAAAACTCCAGCCCATGATCATTATAAAAAACGATGGCAACATCCGGCTGCTCTTTGGCAAGCCAGTCATGAATGGGCGGAAAGCCGTCGAAAAAAGGCTTCCAATAGGCTGTTTGCTGTATTTTTCGGGCAATGGCGACGCCGATGGCCGGGATATGGGATGAGCCGATGGCCCCGATGATTTCAGCCATGGTTATTCTCCCGCCTTGACAAGTTTTTCTTTGAATTCTTCCAAGCTCATTCCGGTTTGTAGCGCCCCAATATCTTGCATATTCAGGCCCAGGCCGCCGGTAAATTTAGCCAGAAAATAAATGCTGCCGCCCTGTTCCAGCAAGCCGATAACATCACGGTCTTTGATGGCTTTCTTTTGTCCTGTCGTCAGGCCGAATTTCTCGCAGTAAGCCATTTCATCACGGGCAAATTCCGCCCGCGCCGCCTGATCATTCAATGAATAACACATTTTATTGAGGCCATAGCCCTTACGCGCCATGGTGCCATCAAACAGGATTGTTCCCGGAATTGGTGTTTTATCATCTAGATAGGACATCATCTGTCTCCTTTTCAGGCCAGTATAAACGCATGGGATTATCCACCAAAAGAGCCTGCTGCTGTTCCAAAGCAGGGGCTATCCTCGGGATGACATCGACAAGCAACCCATCATCGGGCGTATGGGATTTCATATTGGGGTGCGGCCAGTCGGTGCCCCATAAAACCCGGTTCGGGAATCTCTCAACCAACAGCTTTGCAAAGGGGATAACATCCCCGTAAGGCGGGCCGGTAAGGCTCAGGCGTTCCGGGCAGGTTACCTTTGTCCAAATATTTTGGTTTTCTGCCATGAATGTGACAAACCGTTGAAAGTCCGCATGATCCACGCCTTTGCTCACATCCGGACGGCCCATGTGATCCACCACCACAATTGTGGGCAATCGTTGTAGAAAGGGGATTAAGTCCTCAAAATCCGGGGCCTCAAAATAAACCACAATATGCCAGCCTAATTTGGCTATTCTTTCCGCGACCTCTAAAAATACTTGCTTCGGTGTGCTGTCCACCAGCCGTTTGACAAAGTTAAACCGTACAGCACGAACCCCGGCATCATGCATTTCTCTTAATTTTTCATCACTTATGTCTGGGTCGACTACCGCCACGCCCCGCGCCAGACCTCCGGCATCTCTCAGGGCATCAATGAGCGCCGCATTATCCCGCCCGTGACAGGAAGCCTGAACAATCACATTACGCTCAAAACCAAGGAAGTCACGCAGGGCGAACAATCTTTCTTTTGGTGCATCACATGGCGTGTATTTACGGTTTGGCGCATAGGGGAATTTAGCAGACGGTCCGAAAACATGGCAATGGGCGTCCACGGCCCCCGGCGGCGGCATAAAGCGCGGTTTTGACGGGCTGGCATGAAAAGGGCGGTAATCGTCATCCATATCCATAACGCTCAACATTCCTTGTGCGGCGCAAAAATCTCGCCGTCAAATAATTTCCGGGCCGTGCGCAATATAGCCGCACGCTCAACATCACCGTCCTCATTCATTGTCAGAATGATGGTCGTTTCGCCGATGGGATGTTCAATCCTGATCTCTTTTGCTGCCCCTTGCGGAACCTCCGCCAGAGAGAATGCCGCAGAACCGGGCAACATACAAGCGGTGGCCACACTCACCGCCCCAAGAACGCCAATAGACGCATGACAACGGTGCGGGATGAAGGTGCGTGTTGCTATCACCCCCCCGGCCTTGGGCGCACTGACCATGGTCATTTTTGGCACCGTTTTATCCGCTACATCGCCCAGATTCATCAGCGGCCCCGCTTGCAAGCGAATAGAGTCCAGCCGGGCTTTAAGGCCTGCATCTGCGTCAAGCATCTCGCGGCTTTCACCGCCTGTTATCCCTATGTCTTCCGCCTGCATAACCACTGTTGGCATGCCGTTATCAATACAGGTGACCTCGATACCGTCGATAACATCAACCACATTACCTGTTGGCAAAAGCGCCCCGCAACTGGACCCTGCCGTATCACGAAAGGTGAGCGCTACGGGGCTGGACGTTCCCGGCACGCCGTCAATATGAGACAGCCCCGAATAAGTCACCTTGCCGCAGGGTGTTTTGACAAGTGCATCGGCTATCTGTCCGGTATTTTCCATAAAAATAGCCACGGGTGTTTCCTTTTCCCGGCCCGCCACAAGGCCCCGCTCAATGGCAAACGGCCCAACACCGGCGAGAAGGTTGCCGCAATTCTGCGCATCTGTCACAAGTGCCTTATCAACAAAAACCTGAAGGAACAAATAGTCCACATCGACACCGTCACGCACAGATTCTTTGACGATGGCCACTTTCGATGTCAGCGGGTCGGCCCCGCCCATACCATCAATCTGACGGGGGTCGGGCGAGCCCATTATGCCAAGCAAGAAACTATCCCGCACCATAGGATCAGACGGCAGGTCATCCGCCAAAAAATATCCCCCTTTGGACGTGCCGCCCCGCATCCACATGCATCTTGCTGATTGCGGGGCAGGCTCAGACATATTTAAGACCTTTTTCCGCTAACCGTTCGCGCATATTGTACATATCAAGACCAAGTTCGCCGGAGGCCAGTCGCGTGCGTTTTTCCTCTTCCAGTGCTTCACGGGCCAGTGCCTTTACCAGAACGCCCTCGGCTTCCGCGCGCCGTACTACACATACGCCGTCATCATCGGCCACAATGACATCACCCGGATTGACCAACGCCCCCGCGCAGACAACCGGAATGTTCACCGAGCCAAGAGTTTCTTTCACGGTTCCTTCGGCGCATATGGCCTTTGACCAGACCGGAAAATTCATTTCCGTCAAATCCCGCACGTCACGCACCCCGGCCTCAATAATCAGACCAGCGCCGCCCCGCGCCTGCATTGAGGTTGCCAGCAAATCGCCAAAATATCCGGCATCTGACGGCGATGTGGGGGCCAGCACCAGAATATCGCCTCGTTGCACCTGTTCTAT